>JAHEYD010000118.1 GCA_023251795.1 Nitrosotalea sp.
TAACGTTGAGTCCAAGGCGCTGGCTTCTCTCATCTAGAAGCTGTTGTATTACTTTTTCAGTCTCATCATACGAGCCTTCTCCAAAATGAGTGTGTCTAATGTGACCCAAAGAATCAGTGAGATATTCTGCTGGCCAGTATCTATTTCCAAATGCATCCCAAGTCTTGTGATCGTTATCTAGAACAGTCGGATATGTAAGGTCATATTTGGCTACAGCCATCTTAACATTGTTGATATCCTTTTCAAATTCAAACTCAGGAGAATGAACTCCAATAATGAGCAAACCTTTTTCAGAGTATTTCTCATTCCAAGTCTTCAGGTAAGGAAAGGTTCTGATGCAGTTGATGCAAGTATATGTCCAAAAATCATACAGTATTACTTTGTCTTTCATAGTTTCTTTGAGTTGATCTGGGGTAGTATTGACATAACCTGATATCCCAACAAGATCTGGTGCAATGGGAAACTGACTCTCGTCAACTTGCTTGATTGTCTGCACAACACCAGATTTTTGGTTTACTATTTCCTGCACTGGCACGGTAGTATCATTTTGTTTGTCTAGCGTGGTAAAATAATATCCAACTCCACCTATAGCTACCACTACAATTATTGCAGTTATTATTGCAGTTCTAATTTCACTTCTCATCATATCACCCTAAAAGAAGATTATTCAAAAGAGGAAAGCTTGCAATTGCTGCAAGTTGATTTGTAAGTACAAGGACTCCTAATACTATGATAAACGAACCCATGATTATTGAGTAGTACTTCAAATGTTTACTCATTGCCCTGATAATTCTTGTAAACCTAGAAAAGAAGAATCCCATTAAGATAAACGGAATTCCTAATCCAAACGAATAGGCAAGTAGCAAGACAAACGACTGACTTGGTACGGTAGCGGCTAAAGTAATGACACTGCCCAAGATAGGGCCTATACATGGAGTCCAGCAAGTTGCGAAAGCCAGCCCAAAAAGAAATGAAAGCGGGTAGCTGGCTTTTGTTCGGTTTGGAAGAAACTTTTTTTCAAAGTTTAGCCTTCTCAGTTTGGTAGACAGTAACATGAAAGCGCCAAACCCAATTATGATAATTCCGCCTATTTGATTAAGTCCATGAGTGAAACCTATGGCAGAGCTAGATAGGACACTGTTTAGGATTACGCCAAAAATAGAAAATACTACTGAAAAACCAAGGACAAAGAAAACAGTATTTAATAAAATGTTTAGTCGGCTTGCAACTAGGTTGACAGTTCCATTGTTTCTCTGTAGTTCTGATATGGTTGTACCTGAGATATATGCCAGAAATGCAGGTATCACTGGAAGTATGCATGGGGCAAGAAAAGATCCCAGTCCGGCAAGGGCCGCGACGGCAATAGTTATCTCAGACACACAACTTGTTTTCCGGTTTTTTTATTAATACATTGTTCCAAATCTATTCCAAATTTTTATTCTAATGCCTTGATTCTTCCTTTGTATTTTTCTTTATATAACGTTCTACATGAAGTACAACAGAAAAACCTCTCCAAGTTTGCAAATTTAAGAATGCTTGGTTTTTCATGTACAGGTCCTTCACAATAATCACAGACTATTTTCACCAACGCACCTTTGTCAAGTTTTATTCCATGACCTTGATGTGCTTTGTAACGAATTTTATCTAGTCGTGTACTTGTTTTGTTTTCTAGCATACCCAAGTCTAACACAGGAGAGACTGCTTTTATCAGACCCATGTTGACAAGTCTTTCATATCTTGCTTTGACAGTGGGCGTGGTCACCTTGATTTCACGTGAAATCTGCCTAAAGGATTTTCTGCCATCTTTGATAAGTGATTCAAGTAATGCTGTATCTACTTCGTCTAACCTAAAGGGCATATCTTGTTTTCATGCTTTCACGTTAATCTATGTTTGCACACTTTACAAATGTAAAGTACTGATATTAAGTAGATCAAGATACAAATCTAAATCAATAGATGTGAACTTGATATGGAAACAGAGCATGCCCAGACAAAAAGAACTGCAATAAAGATAGGCGGAATGCACTGTGCAGGATGTGTAAACTCTATACAAAAATATGTCTCGGAACTTGATGGTGTTAAAAAATGTGAAGTCAATTTAGCAGCTGAAAAAGCCATACTAGAATTTGATCCATCATCAGTGGATCTTACAACAATAGAAAAAGCGATAGAAGAAGCTGGCTACAAAGTAGTATACGAAAAACTAACTGTTAAAGTAAATGGCATGACTGATTCAAGCGATGCAGGTGGATTAGAAAAACGATTAAGGGAACTTGAAGGTGTCAGATATGCTTCAGCAAATTACGGAAACGGCCAAGTTCTAGTTGAATACAATCAAGCATTACTTTCACTTTCTGACATTAGACAGGTTCTGAACAAAAGTGGCTATCAAATATTAAGTGAAGATCTCTCAGCATCTGCAGAAGAAGTAGAAGCAAAAAAACTGAAGAAGTTGTTCACTATAGGAATAATCTTTACTATTCCAGTTATGATCTTTGGTTATCCCGAGTACCTTTCATTCGTTCCTTTAGCAGGATCAGCAACAGCAGCTTACATCCTTTTTCTATCTGCCACTGTAGTGCAATTTGTAAC
>JAHEYD010000059.1 GCA_023251795.1 Nitrosotalea sp.
TTTAGGTCCACCTGCAGTGGCAGGATTATTGATGGGTGCTGTGGTCACAGGAATTTTCTTGGCATATCACTTGGCAAACACAGGTGGAGCATGGGATAATGCGAAAAAATATGTCGAGATCCAAGGACACAAGGGCAGTGAAGAGCACAAGATTACAATTGTTGGCGACGTCATTGGCGACCCATACAAAGACACAGCAGGACCTGCACTAAATACGGTAATCAAATTGCTAAATACCGTAGCTATAGTGTTTGTCTCTGCATTTGTAGGAATTCTTGTTCTGGTACACTAGACTTTTTTTTCGTCAACTACCATAGTCATATCAAGTTCGTCTATTTGCGCTTCGATTGTCTTTCTTATGGTATCACCGTGGTCATTACAAAATTTGAAAAACCCATCAACTGTTTCAAAACAACCACAAATCCACTGCGTCTTTTTTTCTCCTTCCACAGTCAGTTTGCTATAGGCATCTTTCTTTGAATCCATCACATCAGATCATCCCATTCATTCTAAAAAGATTTCTGACTTGATATAAAATTAAAAAATAGTTTATGGACAGCCTTCCATCTTTTGGATGAAGTATCCATTTTTGCGAATTTGATCCGCGATTGGCTCAGGTGCGCCTTGGGTATGACAAAATTGGCACTCTTCGGTTGTGACTTTGGCACCACTTTCTCCGACGGTTTGTAGCCATTCTTTTGCAAACTCGATTGCTTTTTTGTCATCTTTGACATCTGTAATAACATCAAAGTGCATCGTGTGACCATCCTTTGCCTCAACATATGTATCGTATACGTGAATGTCCATGGTTTTTATTTCAAGAAGGGATATTTAATTCAAATCACTTGATTGGTTATGAAATACAAGATCACAGTTGATTTTCCAAAAATAAAGACTATAGATTTAGAATTAGACGATGAAATCTCACCAAATACTGTCAAGTCTTTTCTTGATAATCTACCATTTACTGTCGCAATAAATTCTTGGGGCGAAGAGCTTTACACAGCTGAAACTCCAATTATAGTAGAAGAAGAAAATGCAAAATCATTAGTAGAATTAATGGATGTGGCTTATTGGCCTCCAGGCAAGGCGATATGTCTCTTTTTTGGTCCAACACCCATAGGAAAGAAGGACGAGATCAAACCATACTCTCCGGTGAATATAGTTGGTAAAATAAAAACAACTGATAAAAAATTTCTAAAAGATGTACCAAGTGGAATAAGTGTTACATTTAGGACAGCTAGATAAGACATCATGAAAATGCTTTTACGCTATGAAGCATTATGTATTATGATTGTGGCATCTTAGATCTACTTTCAAATGTAAGGAGTGCAACGTATCCTTTACTGATAAAGAGCATCTGGAGAGACACAAGAAAAGTATTCACAAATAAATTCACTCTACATGCAGATCAAATGGTTCTACTTTGGATTCAAAGATATATGCTCTGAATTGTTCACTTTTGTTTGAAAATATTACCCACGGCACAGGATTTATCTCCATGAATTTCTGGTCTGTCACAGAGGGATAAGCTTCAGAATCAGGATGGGAGTGGAAAATTCCAACCACATCTAGTTTTCTTTTTTCTGCTTCTTGGTATCCTTTGATGAGTTCATCGTTAGATATTGTAAAGTTTACTGGCGAGTTTTCTATGTTCATTGTTAGAAAAACGTCTTTTACCATATAATGATCTTTTTCAATTTTGCCAAATAATATGGCGCAGGACTCGTTTGGTGACGCTTTTTTTGCATGTTCAGACAGGATATCAATCTGATCTTTCGAAATTAGAATTGCTTGTTGCAATGTTGCTCTACTGTACTGTAACTTTTCCTGTCATCCATGGATGAACTTGACAGTAGTACTCTGTCGTTCCAGAAGAATCAAATTTGTATTCAAATGTTTTTCCTGCGGCAAATATACCTGAATCAAATGTTCCGGATGCGCCTGAGCTTGGGTTTCCGCTTGTAACTGTATGTGCGGCTGTGTCATCGTTTGACCATACTACTATAGTTCCAACTGAAACTGTAATTTCTTGTGGATCAAAATACAATTGTCCCTCACTTTGTGTCATTGCTCCCTGTGGAATACTCACTTTGGCAGTTGTCGATTCTGTGGGTTCTTTTACTACTAGAGTCGCTGTCATAAATGGATGCACAGTACAGATGTACTGGTATTCTCCTGCCGCAATATTTGTAGTATCAAGTGGATATTTGCCACCAACCGAGATCAGACCAGAATCAAATGTAGTTCCAGCACCAGCATCGCTAGTTACTGTATGTGCCGCATTATCATTATTTGTCCATTCAACTACATCACCTTTTGAGACAGTCAGTAAATCTGGATTATAATCAGGATTGTCTGGTGTAGAAGCACCTGCTAGTATCTCAACAGGAATTGCTTTAACAACAGGCGCTTGCTCTGCTGGTTTTTCTATTTCTTGAACTGGAGGTTGTAATGAAAACTGTGCACCAGGTCCTACAAATCCAAGTGTTACAAAGGATGCAATTCCAACACCTGCTGCCAGGATAAATATCACAGATATCGGTTTGGCATATTGCGGCACTTTCATTGCAGCATAAGAAATGACAATTGTTGGAATTATGATAACAAGCAAAACTCCTGCAAATGTTGGTAATGATGAAACTGAGGTCAGTGTGAAAGCTGCGGCGCCAAAGGAGCCTGCAATGCCAAAAATGACCAAAGTCGTAGCTTTGGCTCGATTACTTGTAGAAACTCCTCCACTTAGAATTCCACATGCCAAAAAGATCAGACCTACAAACATCGTCAAACCAGTAAGAGCATGCATTCCATCAATGAATGTCTTGGCAATGCCAGCGTACGAGATGGCCACGCCTGCTAGTCCTACTGCAGTAAGACCCATTCCAGGCATCATAAGATCCCAGTCGCTCATTTGTGGTACATGAACGAAGTGAGATAAATAATCCTTTTGGACGTGAGATTCCAAACTTCGAAGAAATTAAATCCCTAACAAAACTGCTAACAAAGAGTTGGGACTAAAAGAGATCTTAGAAATATCAAAACCGCGTATTGTAATTCTACTTGTAATTACCGCAGTTACATCAATGTATGCAGCAAGCAAGTTTATCGGTCCTGAGCTAAATAATTGGGGCTTGTTGCACATCATCATATCTGGAGCACTTGCTTCTGCTGGTTCTAGTGCACTAAATCATTACTATGATAAAGACATCGATCCTTTGATGAAACGCACAAGCACAAGACCAATCCCATCTGGCAGAATGTCTGCAAAAAGTGTACTTGTGTATGGTTTGGCAGTTAGTGCAGCTTCAGTAATTTATGCTGGAATTACATTAAATCTTGTTTCTACATTTTTCATTGCATTAGGAATTTTCTTTTATGTCATAGTTTACACTGTGTGGCTTAAACGAAACAATTCATCAAACATTGTAATTGGCGGATTTGCAGGAAGTGCTGCTTCGATGGCTGGATGGTCAGCTGCAACTGGTTCTATGGATTTGCTTGGTGCACTAGTAGGAATGTTAGTTTTTGTCTGGACTCCGTCTCACTTTTGGTGTCTTGCTATGAAGATAAGAGATGATTATGCAGAAGCCAAGGTTCCAATGCTTCCAGTGTTAGTTGGAATGCAAAAAGCATCAAATTACATTTTGATCAATACCGCAATCTTGTTGCCTTATTCTCTAATGCTTTATGCATTTGGATTAGGTCTTGTGTATTTTACAATCGCTGCAATCTCAGGAGGTTTATTGTTAGTATATCATTACAAGCTTACAAAGAACCCAACATCAGAATTTGCTTGGAAAGCGTACAAGGTTACTGCACCATATCTGACAATAATATTTGTAGCAATAGCATTGGATGCAGCTTTTAACTTTAGAATCTAGTCGTTCCCTCTAGAGTGTAATTTTTTAGTTCAATAGAGTCATTTTCAAATTTGGGAGACCTGTTTTATATTATTCAAATACATAATGTAAGAACATATGCCAGATATAGACAGCAGGTTGGTAAATCCCACAGAAACCCAAACAGATATTGCAAATGCGACTATGCAAAAAATAGAGCAATCTATATTTGAAAAGTATCATGTTTCAATAACAGAATGTAGAAAAGACACATACAAACTTGATGCAGCATTACGAGAAATTTTTGGAGCAGGTCACATAGTACTAGAAAAGATTGTTCTTGAAAATGTCTCAAGTTTGGAGCAATCCAAAGAAATGGATAAAGGATGGATGACAATTCACGATAAATCTCTCACTACGATAATTTTGGATACTATAGCAGACAAAGATAAAAAAAGGATTTTGGCAATTCCATCAGACAAGCCGCATATCATTGCAAAGATCATACAGATCTCAGGTGTTCCAGACAATGCAGCTTACAGAAAAATTAATGAATTGATTAGAGATGGCATGTTAATTGAGCGTGGTGCCATAGTTACTTCAGATGGCAGACAAATTAAAAAATATGTGAGTTTGTTTGAAAATTTGAAATCTGGCATGGTAGAAAACAAAATTATTCTTAAAACCAAATTAAGTGAGGAGGCTTTGAAGGCAAGCCACATAATTGCACTATTACAATCTGTACAGAACAAGGCGATCAATATACCACAAGAGATTCAACTCTAGTAATGATACATCAATTTTGATTACAAATTCCTGTCAAATACTCAAGTAAACAAAAATTATTTCAATCAGTTGTAAGACAAGTAATGATTAGTTTTCTTACGGTGACTTAGACTTCTTGATCTTGTTCTTGTTCAACGCCTGGAAAACCAGCTTCGTAATCGCGTTCTAGTTTTTCACGATTCTGAGCTTCTACTTCGTCTTCTTCTTCTTGTTTTTCTACAATTTCAATTCTGCGTTCATCTTTTGTAAGCCAACCTACTTTGATCAATCCATATATTTCCAAGTCAAGTAGAGTTTTGTTAAATTCATCATCAGGAAGAACAATCCCTTCTTTTACAAGAATCTTTGACAGTTCCGAGTCTGTAAGAGACCCAGATTCCTTTACCTTTTCATATACTAGATTTTTCAATGGTAGAGTCATGTTTAGCCGTAAAATGTCTTATCGATTTGTTTTGGTATGGCGTATGATATATTCTCTTTTATTGCACCATACCATTCATCAACAATTTTTGTGATTGAAGGTTTAACGAGTTTTAGTGCTGCTGCAAAGTCTGCACTTCCTATTTTGACAGATTCGTTTTGCATAGCATGCACCGCAGATTCCCTGCATATTGCAACAAGATCAGCTCCACTGTAACTTTTTGTTGCTACAGCTATTTCTTTCAAGTCCACATCATTAGAAAGAGGCATTTGTCGTGTTAGAATCTTTATGATTTCCAGTCTTCCTTTTTCATCTGGAGGCTGAATGTACAGGATCAGGTCTAGTCTTCCTGGTCGCAGTAAAGAAGTTTCTATCAAATCTGGTCTGTTTGAAATTCCAATTACAATAACTCGTGAGGCTCCCCCGTCTTCCATTTCAGTTAAGAGCTGACTCAAAAGTCTCTCGCCAACTCCACTGTCTTCACCTGATTTTGTTCTGGCAAATGAATCAAGCTCATCAAATATCACAATACATGGAGACGACGCCTTGGCTTTTCTGAAGATCTCTCTTACTGCTTTTTCTGATTCTCCAACCCATTTTGACAAGACTTCAGGACCTCGTACGAAAATCATGTTAGCTCCGCTTTCTGTCGCAAGTGCTCTTGCAAGCAGTGTCTTTCCACAGCCAGGCGGACCATACAGCAATGCACCTTTTGGAGGCTTGATGCCCATTTTTTGGAATTTCCCCTGTTCTTTTATTGCAGTGATCAAGTTGTCACGTAACGTTCTTTTTGCATCATCGAGTCCACCAACGTCTTTCCACCACACCTTTGGACTTTCAACATAAAATTCTCGCATGGCAGTTGGAACTATCTCATGCATTGCATCATAGAAATCCTGTAAGCTAACTTTCATTGATTGTAGAATTTCAGATGAAATTTTTTCTGTTTCCACATCAATTTCTGGGAAATAAGTTCTAAGGGCTTTCATGGCTGCTTCTCTACAAAGTGATTTAATGTCCGCTCCAGTGTATCCATGAAGTTCTGCGGCAAGTGTCTTGAGATCCACATCATCATCAAGAGGCATTCCTCTTGTGTGAATATGTAATATCTCCAATCTTCCATCTGCGTTTGGTACAGAAATTTCTATCTCTCTATCGAATCTTCCAGGTCTTCGCAGAGCGGGATCTATGCTTTCAGGTCTATTTGTTGCACCTAAAACAATGACTTGTCCTCTTTCAGAAAGTCCATCCATCAAAGCTAAAAGTTGTGCAACCACTCTTTTTTCCACATCTCCGTAGGCTTCTTCTCTTTTTGGAGCTATTGCATCAATTTCATCGATGAATATTACACTTGGTGAGTTTTCTTTTGCTTCTTTGAATATGTCACGAAGTCTTGCCTCTGTTTCTCCGTAATACTTGTTCATAATTTCTGGCCCGTTTATGGAATAAAAGTTTGCTTCAGATTCACTTGCAAGAACTTTGGCGATCAAAGTTTTTCCACACCCAGGTGGACCATAAAGCAAGATTCCGCTGTGCGGTTCTATTCCAAATCTTGTGAAAACTTCTGGGTGTCTGAGTGGAAGTTCTACAATTTCTCGCATTCTTTTTGTTTGCGCTTTTAGGCCACCAATCTCTTCATATGTTACACGAATTTTTTTCTCAACTGATGTTTCAGTCAAAATTGTTACAGTCGTTCCACGTTCAATCTTAACAACGCTCTTTGGTGAAATTTTGTGAATTTTAAAGTCCATCGAGTTTCCAAGAATCATTACTGAGGTTTCATCGCCTTCAGACAGTGGCAGTCCTTTGAGTCTGTTCTTTACAAAATCAGTAAACTCCTTGTCTACTGTAACATTACCATTTACTGGCATCAATACAACGCTTTTTGCAGGTTTTGCTACAATCTTTCGTACAGTAACCAGATCATTTACTGAAACACCGACGTTCTTTCTTGTTTGTCCATCGATTCGTATCATGTCTGGCTCTTTATCGTCGTCATCAGTGGGCCACACTATTGCACAACTGGATCTTTTTCCCAGAATTTCCACCATATCGCCAGGTTCTACATGAAGAAACTCCATGGCTTCAGGCTCTATTCTAGCTCGTCTCTTTCCTACATCACGTTGTTTTGCTTCACCAACACGCATTTGCAACGGTTCATCTTTTCGTACCATGAAAACACCTACTTTACATCAACAGATGCTCTGCTCATTCCCAAGACCTCAAACTCTCCTACCCCTTCAATAGATCTGACTGCATTTTCAAGCGAGTCCATCTGTCCTTCCTTATCGTCTAGGGAAAACTCTGCGTTAATAAAGTAGAGACCAAAAGCAAGTGGCTCTTTTGTGTATTTTGAAAGCTTGATCTCGTCCTTTAGTTTAGAGTCGATCTTTTTTGCCACATTATCTAGATCTATTTCTGTTCCAGTAGGAAGAATTTTTGCTCGAAGTAAAAGTCGTGCCATTTTTTATGGTCCGTCAAAGTTACAAGAATTGCATTTGTAAGCTCTTGCAGCTTCTCTACAGCTCTCGCATCTCCACAGCAATACAGAGCCACAGTTTGGGCAGTTGAATTTTACACATTTATCATTAGGCATGATAGTTCGGTGGCACGAGCTACATACTGGTAATGTAATAGATGATGACATGTTCAGACCTGATTAAAAACCGAATTTATATCTTGCTTATCAATCGTACTTCATCTCATGTTAACAGTCGTCTAAATTCACTACCTAAAATTGTCTGTACTGCTTTTACAGATCCTTTTACACCAAGAAGTTTGGCAAGAGAAACAGTATGAAAATCAAA
>JAHEYD010000060.1 GCA_023251795.1 Nitrosotalea sp.
TGAATCCAAAGTGAACATTAAGGTAACTACGGATGATGGAACGTGTCTTATAGGTCAAGATGTTGACTGTAAAATAACAAAATCTACACGAGAAGGCAGCTCCTTGTATAAGATTGTTAAGGTAGGTGATACTGATCTTAAGATAAGATATAGTGGACACGGAACAAAATTAGAAAAATTCACAATTTTGCCAGATGATCCTAATGGAACAATTCCTGAAGGAGACTGGAACATAGAAATCATAAAAGACAAACAAATCTCTAGATTCTACTACAAGATTTCATATACTTCTATAGAGTAAACATAGACTATGCAAGTGCAAGTATTGATGTTTAGGCAAGATGATCCAAAAAAATGTACAGCTGCAAAGATTGTAAAATTCAAACTTGCAACAAGTGTTAGAACAACTTTGCCAAATACATTACTTTTAGATCCGTTTGCACAAAAAACACTTTTGAGAAGTGATGCATCTCTTGTAAATTCTATAACAGGGATTGATTGTTCTTGGGAGTTGGCAGGAAAAACATTTGCAAAAAGATTTTCTGGTATTGCAAGAAAACTGCCACCTCTTTTAGCAGGGAATCCAGTTAATTACTCAAAACTTAACAAACTCACAACAGTCGAAGCTATCGCAGGAGCAGCTTTTATCATGGGCTTTGAAAGTCTTGCACAAGATCTTCTTGGCAAATTCAAGTGGGGTCACACATTTTATGAATTGAACCAAAATCTTCTTGAAGACTATTCTAAAGCAAATTCTGAAGAAGAGATCAATTCTATCATAAAAGAATACAGTCTTTTGGCATAAAGTCAAAAGATTTTCCTTTTATCAGGCCTACTAGTCAACGGGTAGAGATTTATTCGACCATTTTTTCCACACGGATAGGATATGTCTACTGAAAAGTCATCATCAGGTCTTGTTCGTAGTCTCTCTTTGCTAGACATAACTATGGTAGGAATTGCCGCGATGATAGGTGGAGCCATATTCGTACTGGTTGGGCCAGGCATGAATGAAGCAGGACCTGCACTTATGATTGCTTTTTTGATAAACGGAATAATCACCATGTTTACCGCCTTGACCTATGCTGAACTTGGTTCAGCATTGCCTGAAGCTGGTGGTGGTTACAAGTGGATAAGAGAAGGTCTCCCAAGACCAAACGCATTCATCAGCGGTTGGATGGCATGGTTTGGTCACATGATAGCAGGAAGTCTATATGCAGTTGCTTTTGGTTCATTTTTTGGTCATCTACTTACTGTTACAGGAATCACAGATTTTCTTGGTGGTGTTCCTCCTGACAAAATAATAGCAGTTCTTGTAATCATACTTTTTACTTACATTAACGTCAAGGGAGTCTCAGACACTGGAAAAATAGGGAACGCTATTACCTTTTCACAACTTGCTATTATTGGAATTCTTATAGTGGCGGGCTTGTTTGCGATGGCATTTACAAATCCTAACTGGCCCACAAATTTTGAAGAATTTTTTCCAAATGGAAGTATTGGCTTGATAATTGCTATGGGTCTGACATTCATTGCTTTTGAAGGATATGAAATAATAGTACAAACCGGCGAAGAAGTAAAAAACCCAAAAAAGAATATTCCTAAAGCAATTTTTATATCACTAGGAGTAGTCGTGACCCTTTACATTGTATTTGCATTTGTATTCATAGGTGGTCTAAATCCAGCAGAAATTGGAAAAGCATCGTGGCAATTCATAGGAGAACATAGAGAACTTGGAATAATAGAAGGAGCAAAATTTCTCCTACCTTTTGGCGCCCTCATAGTTCTTGCAGGAGGACTAGTATCCACACTTTCTGCACTAAACGCTACAACCTTCTCATCAAGCAGAGTTGCATTTGCAATGGGTAGGCAATACAATCTGCCTGTAAAATTTAGTGCAATTCATCAAAAGTACAAAACACCATATTTTGCAACAATTGCATCTGGATTCATCATGTTAATCTTAGCAGTATTGTTACCTTTAGAACAAATTGCTTTAGCTGCAAGTGTGATGTTTTTGTTTCTCTTTGCTCAAGTCAACGTAGCAGCAATAACAATCAGAAGACTTTATGGTCACAAGCTTGACTATGGATTTAAGACTCCACTCTTTCCAATTTTACCACTAATTGGAGTTTTTTCTACGATAGGCCTTGCAATATATCTTTTAATTTATAATCCACTTAGCTGGCTAATTGCAATAATCTGGGTAATAATTGGTTTCTCCATTTACAAAGTGTACTCTATTAAAAAGGAACTAGAACACTATGCACCATTAATAGCAAGTGAAGGCCCACAAGAAAGAAAAGACTACCGCATAATGATCGTCTATCAACAGTCTAGTGCAGAAAAGTTAGCAAAAGTAGCTTCTGCCATAGCACAAGATAAAGAGGGTGAAATTCTATTTCTTAATGCAGTTATAGTTCCAATACAACTTCCTTTGTCATCTGCTCAAGGATTTGCAGA
This sequence comes from Nitrosotalea sp., assembly GCA_023251795.1. Taxonomy (GTDB): domain Archaea; phylum Thermoproteota; class Nitrososphaeria; order Nitrososphaerales; family Nitrosopumilaceae; genus UBA8516. The sequence continues at coordinate 2,461 of JAHEYD010000060.1, forward strand.
ACCTGCTATGAATTCTTTTGATGAACTAAAAAAAATGCTGCCAAAATCAGTCGAGCATAGATATCTTGTGAGGCTCTCACATGATACCACTGAAGCTATCCTTGCAACAGTTGAAGAACAAGGAATTAATCTACTCATAATGGACTTTCACAGTCTGCGTAGCAACAGAAAACTACTCTCACTTACCACATGTGATATTATTGGAGTTAACATCAAAGAAAACTTCGATGAGGAATTAGCAAACATCGTGGTGTCATATGATAAAGGAAGACATTCGAATCTTGGACTGGAAATTGCAAACTCTGTTTTAAATTCATTAAACAGTAAAATACGAATAGTCAGGGGTGTTGTTGAATCACCAGAAGAAGAACGTGACATTTTGGGTAGAATAAATGAAAAGATGTTTGATCTTGATATGAAAAAAATTCCAGTTGAAAGAGTTTATCCACAAACAGATAATGTAATACCAAATCTGCTCCAAAATTTTGACAATGAAACGCCAGAAATAATAATAATTGGAGCAGGGAATCAATCAGATCAAGCATTTAGCCCAAAAACAATGGAGGTAGTAGAAAAATCTCCAAAGACAGTATTTGTCATACGTGATTCTAGGTTGTCTGGAATTCAAGCTAGGTATTTCTGGAATGTAATTGCACCTAGACTCAGAGAAAACCGATTTATCTATCGGATGTATCTGGATGCGTTAAGGTTGATCTTTTTCATTAGGATGAAACGTGCAAAAGCTCGTTCTGATGAAGATTACTTTGCAACAAAAATGTAATTTAACACATGACTAGTCTTAACAATCTTAAAATAGAAATTTCCCCTTTGTATTTTCAAGTGCGAGCTGGTGCACGAGCTACTGCTAAGGCAGAGGAAACTCCTCCCTCCATGCAGTAAGTGTGATCCAGAGATGGATAATCAGAGATGGTTGGCTCCAGAACAGAAAAAGATCTGACCCGGCGTACTATGATGGCAAAACCTGAGGTTTCCGGCAAAGAATGAAAGAGCTGCCCCACACGGAGCAAGGCCAAACAAAACTATAAGGACTGCACTTTGTTTAGGTAGGCCGCATAGCTGAATCTCGTAAAAACAGAAGGAGGGTTACGGCTGGCACGCACTAAATTTTATTTTATTGTCCTCTTTGTTTTTTGAGCTTTCTATCGCTCCATACTAAAACAAAGACTGCAACAGCAGCACCCATACCTGCCATTCCATACATTACACCTACTGGGAATCCACCAGTAGAAGTTGTTGCATAATCTTTTGGAACTTTAGGACTGGAGCCAAAGTATTCTGCACCATCTACTGTAACATCAGTAACAAATCCATCTATTGAAATAGTTGCAGAGTTTGCTGACTCTACTGTTCTAATTACGTATTTTTTATCTGTAGTAAACTCTACTGATTTTTCTTTCTCAGTTTGAATTCCTTCTCTTATGCTGCTCTCGCCCATAGTGAAACTTGTAATTACTAATTTCTCGGTGTATCCCCACTTGGCTGTTTCTGAAATGGTTCCAGATGGATCAAAGAGATGATGCCAGTTAGAAAGTGGCTGTGCCAATATCCCACTTGCGTCAATCAAACTATCGTTCAAAAGAGTTTCACCTTCTGTACCTGCTATTTTTTCATATACTTCTGGACTCTCTTTTTTTAAGAAACCTATCAATGTATTAATATCAACATCGCCATACTCTGAGTCTGTTATCATTACTGGGCCCTTTACTGTGATTCCTCTCCACTGGGCATCTATAAGAGCCGGATTTGTACCATCTGCTGCACGTAAAAGATAGTTTGTCATTGAAGGAACCATGGTCACTTTGTAATCGACTGCAGCCTGTCCGCCTTGACCCTTAAGATGTGCTCTGTATGTTAGCTGTAAATCTGTAACAAAAACAGTACTGTCTATACTTTGTAAATTTGAATTCATTTTCTCTATGAGTTCAGAAACACCAGGTGTGTCTTTGTTTGCTTCGATGCTTACCAATATATCTTGACCATTCAATAATTTTGAAATTTCTCCACCATCTGGATATTCTATAAATACTGTCTTCAAGAATTTGAAGGTAGGTTGTGCCTCAGTAAGATGTGTGCTTATCCTGGCATCAAGCTGAGCTGCCCAAATGGGAGAAATGCTACCAATAACTAAAAGGCCAATTAATCCAACTGAGAAAAGCAGCTGCCTTGACACGGAAAAACTGCTTTTGCTGAGAGTAATAAATCTTCTTCTTTTTTTCAAAATGTATTAATTTCCTAAACTGGTGTCATCTAGCAAAAGTAATTATTGTGCATTTATCTTCATAAACAAATCTTGGTGATCTGAAAAAAATGATAACAATACTTGCTGGTGGAACCGGTTCTGTAAAACTTGTTCGTGGAATTTCTTCACAAACAAGAGACATTAATGTAATATCAAACGTTGGTGACAATTACTGGCTTTACGGTCTGTATGTGTGTCCTGATATAGACACAATTCTTTATGGACTTGCTGACTTGCTTGATACTGACAAAGGCTGGGGAATCAAAAAAGACACTTTTGGATTTTTACGTCAAATGGAAATACTTGGAGAAGAAACTTGGTTTAAGATTGGGGACAGAGATGTTGCAACTCATCTTCTGAGAACTAACATGCTAAAAAATGGCAAAAATCTAACTGATATTACAGCTTGGATGTGTCAAAAATTTGCAATTGATACTAAGATAATTCCTGTAACTGACAACAGCGTTGAAACAAGAATTGTGACAAACAAAGGCGAACTTCACTTACAAGAATACTGGGTAAAATACAGAGGTCAAGACAACGTCGAGGGAATAAAATATCTTGGTGCTGACAAGGCACGTGCAAATCCTGCGGCAGTTAATGCAATTCATGATGCAAAGCTAGTTGTAATTGCTCCAGGTAATCCACTTACTAGTATAGGACCTATTCTATCAATTAAAGGAATTAAAAAAGAACTTTCAAAATCAAAAAGGAAAGTTGTTGTTGTAAGTCCGCTTGTTGGTAACAAAGCAATTAGTGGTCCTGCTGTAAAGTACATGGAAGCGGCAGGAATGGAAGTTTCTGCATATGGACTTGCCAAGATGTATTCAGAAGTTGCATCACATATGGTAATAGATTCATCAGATCGATTGCTTACAAGAAAGATCGAAAACCTAGACATGCATGTGTATGAAACTAAAATAAAAATGAAAGACAAAATTGAGGAAGATGCACTTGCATCATTTATTCTAAAACAAGTGCATGTCTAAATTTAGAACTGCAGCGATAGTTCCTGTAAAAACTTTTTCAAAGGCCAAAAAGCGACTTAACCTAGAGCCTGAAAAAACTGAGATTCTTTGCAAGTTGATGCTAGAAGAGGTTCTAGGCACAATATCAAAATCTGATCTAATAGAAAAGATTGCGCTTGTAACTAAAGATGAAGCTGCATTTTCTATTGGGAAAAGATTTGGATGCATAGAAATCATTGACGAAAAAGAATCGGGAGTAAATAATGCGGTGGCACTAGCAGATGAGTATTTTCTAAATGATGGCTTTGACGCAACCATTGTTTTCCCTCAGGATATACCACTAATGCAACCAGATGATATCCAGACTTTGTTTAATTTTAAAAATTCTCAAAAATGTGCGCTTGTCGTTCCTTCAAGAAAGTTTGATGGTACAAATGCGCTATTTCGTACTCCTGTAAATTTGATGAAAACTCACTACGATGAAGACAGCTACAAAATTCATCTTAGTACCGCAGAAGAAATCCCAGCTTCATCAGCACTTGTTTTAATAAGAAGAATAATGCTTGATGTGGATGAGATTTCTGATCTACAATTTATTTCAAAATATGTCAAACCGTCAATTTCTAAAGTAATTCAAGATTTGTAAGTTATACTATTGCAGTATGTTCTTTTTTTGATTTAAGATAATTTAAGATGAAAATAATAATTGCCAATGTGCCTGAGATCAAAAATAAAACTTCCAACGTATTAAGAAATGGATTTGATGCTTCGTTTGAAGTTTGATTTATGTCAGACATGAAAAAAATATATGAAAATATGAAATAATTTGTTGCCCAATGAAGTAAAATGGCTGGAGCTAAACCATGTCTGACATAAACCCATCCTATTATTACACCACTGATAGCTGCTTGTGCAAACTTACCCGTACTCCAGGGAGAACCAGAAATTATATGTGATACTCCAAAAAATATCCCGACTACTATGACTAGACCTAATACTTTTTTGTAATTTGTAATTTCTAGATTCTGTGAAGGATGCCATAATGATTTAAAGAAATTCCCAATTGATATTTTTGTAGCAAACACGGCAAATAGTGGTAAACCAATAAGAAACATCCTAAATCCAATTTCTTCAGTTAACGGTGACGTTGTAATGCGAAAAAACTGAATTAGTTTGTTTTGGATCTCTGGTGGTTCTACAAAAATTCCAAAACTTTGTTGTACGGAATCTATGATGACAGACACCACAATTAAGATTGAAAACCATGTTAACATGCCAAGAAGGTAATTGTTTCTGATATTGTGCCATCCCTCACTTATTAGAGAAGAAAGGGCTTGAGAAAAATTAGTTTTAGGACCAAAAAGAGAAACTGCAAACAAAACTAGATACACACACCATGCTGCAATGAAACCATCTCCAAGCTCAAATTGAATTGGAATCTTTAGACCTATGCCAGCAACAAAAACATCAATACCATCAATAGGAAAATCAAAAATTATTTCCTTGCCAAGGTCTGAATTAAAGACCACATATGCTCCGATAGGGAAGGAAACTATCATCAATCCAAAGATTACTGATGTTAGTGCAGAATATGGTGTAGAAAGAGCCTTGAAGAGTTTATCGCTTTGCAAATCAACTAATGTACTTCGATACTAGCTTCAGGAAATCCCAATTTTACCAAAGTTCCCTTGATTGTATCTCTATGATCTCCTTGCAGTAGGATGTAACCATCTTTTACTGTACCACCACATGCATACTTTGCTTTTAATTCTCTTACCACTTTACCAAGATCATTCATCTTTGGATTTACTCCTTCGATCATGGTTCCTTTCTTTTTGAATCGTCTTTCCTCTAAGCGAACAACAATCTGAGTAGCATCTTTTTCAAGTTCACCACAGGCGCATAAATCATTAGGAAGTCCGCATGTATTGCAGATAACCGCCATTCAAGATAAAAACTCGCTTTCCCACTATTAAGCCTTGTCCGTATCTATCTTTTTTACTTAGACTTGCAAACAAGATTTATGTCAAAAGATCTTACCAAAAAAGCTGTAGAGATGCTCCTAAAAGGTGCAACTCTGGTAAGCGATCC
>JAHEYD010000061.1 GCA_023251795.1 Nitrosotalea sp.
CCATTTTTATACTCCATTCAAATCTGTTTTTTCGTGGGCCCATAACTCAGCTTGGTAGAGTAACCGGCTCATAACCGGTGAGCCAAGGGATCGAAGCCCTTTGGGCCCATCTTTTTAATTTAGGAAATAAATTGGATTTAATGAAAAAATCGGTTATAATATCAGTATCTTTAGGTGTGATAATAGTGTCTGGACTGATGCTTTTTCAGGTTTCAAACATATGTTATCCAAAAAGAGTAGAAATTGATTATGATCTAAAAGATCTCGAATTAGGTTCTATGGAATATGCCCTTGTTTGAGTTTACAAAACAAAATTGAAATTTTTAATCAAAAATGTGACCCTGATTTTAATGCGATCCGGTGCTGATTAAACCTTATATAACGAGTTTTTATCACAAAATCATTGGTCAATACAAGTTTAATTACTACACACAAAATGGGCATTCCTTTGTTTGCAGCTGCAATACTTATTGCAATTGCTGGTATGGGAATTTTTGCAATAGGTTTTGACCAAGGACACTTGTTTAGTATAGTTTTAGGCCAAGAAGCTTTTCACGACCTTTATCTTCACGAATTAACTCATGATATGAGGCATGCAGCTGGCTTTCCATGCCATTAGTTTTAAAATAAGCAATAACTGATTTTTACTGGGCCGCAATGAAGAATCAGAGTTATATCTGAAACGTGATGTGAAGGCATTTGTCTGAGCTGCCTATTGCAGTTTTTTTTACGAATAAATCATTTGATAAATTTGACGTAAATAATATTGCGTTAAAACGTTACAGAGTATATATAAAGCCCATATATAAGGAAGCAAACATGCCTCAAACAAAACCAATAGTCAGTATAGAAAATGTTGTAGCCTCGGCTTCTGTTGATCAAAAAATTGATCTCAATGTCATTACACAAACATTTCCCGATGTTGAGTATCACCCAGATCAATTTCCAGGATTAGTCTTCAGACTAAAATCTCCAAAGACTGCGACACTGATTTTTAGTTCTGGCAAGATGGTTTGTACCGGAGCCAAATCCGAAGAGCAAGCTATTAAAGCAGTAAGAAGCGTAGTGCAAAAACTTCGAAAGGGCGGCATAAAAATTAAAAAAGATGCCGTTATTGTTATACAAAACATAGTTGCATCTGCAAGCCTTGGAGGAAGAATCCACTTGGAACAGGCTGCAAGAACTCTCCCAAGAAGTATGTATGAACCAGAACAATTTCCCGGTTTGATTCACAGAATGCTTGATCCAAAGACAGTGATTCTGCTTTTTGCTTCAGGAAAACTTGTATGTACTGGCGCAAAAAAAGAATCTGAAGTATATCGAGCAGTACACAACTTGCACACTCTGCTTGAAGAAAAAGAACTAATGATCTATGAAAGCTAAATCTGTAAGCATTTTTTACGCTTCAGATTAGACCTATTTGTTTTTTAACACGGTCCAAAGTCTGATCGTCAACCAAGTTTTCTTTATGCAATATGGTTGCTAATGTCATAATATCTGTAATTTCATATAATCTGACATTCTCTGTTGCTAACGCTTCTCGGGCTCCTTCAAATCTGTTTATTATTGTAAATGCATCTGTTACAACCATGCCTGCATTTTTTAATGGTTTTATCGCATTTATTAAAGAAAGACCAGTTGTTGCAACATCATCAACAAGCAAAACATTTGTTCCTTTTGCGATCTTACCTTCTATTACATTCTCAGTTCCATATTCCTTTGGTTTCTGTCTGATGTATATGAGAGGTTTTACAATCTCAATGGCAAGTGCTGATGCTATTACAAGCCCTGATGTAGGAACAGAGGCAATACAGTCAAAATTCTCAAATCCTATCTTTTCGGATATTGAATTTTGAAGCGTCTTTATCATCTTTCTAAACTGGTGTGGGAAGCTTGGTACTAATCGCAGATCTACGTAGTAGGAGCTATCTTTACCACTTGAAAGCTTGAAATTCCCAAATTTTATTGCGTCATTTTGGTGCAAAAACGTTGCAAATTCTTTGACAAACTCCACAGCAAAATTAACTATATCAGATTTATTTTAACTGTCCTATCCGTAGTCTTATGCCAGAAATTTGGCTTAACTATGGACCAACTGATGTTGTATTAGATATTCGAGCAGAAAACCTTGACAAAAAAATAGACTCTAAAGGTACTATTCTAACAGATCCTGAAATTACATCAAAATTAGAACCAATTGATCTTTCAAAACCGACAGAACTTGTTATACTGGATTATTCAAAAACAATACAAAAGGTAATTTCACTCTTATTTGATATATGTAATCAAAAATCAATTCCAAAACCTAGGCTTTTAGTTGATAAATCTAGTATGCATCTAATAAAGAGCAATTTCACAGATCCTGGTTTGACAATTACAGAATTTGGTGATGTTCAACTTTCAAATTCTAATCTAATCTTTGTTGGAGAAATGGAATTTGATGGATTATTTGGATTTAACACCATTTCTACAAAACTTATTAGAAGATTTGGAAAAGAACATATGCTTGCAGCATACGAAAAAAGAAAAGGAAATCTTCCAGCACCAGGAGAAGAGCTTGCAAATTTTGCAATAGCACAGAAATTTACTGATGCATTTGAGATATCGGCAATAGAAATAGTAGGTAATTCAACAGGAGTGGTAAACTTGGCAACAGGGCATCCATCATCAACATCGTCAATATCAAAATCATTTCTACCTATTGCTATAAACGAGGTAGGAAAACATAGAACTATGATAATCAGTCCTGGTAAAGAAAGTGGCAGTGAAACTCTCGGTAGATCACTTGCTTCACTTTGGAATTGTTCTGGGGCAATCAAAGAAGACGGACTTGCAATTCTCTTAGCAGAATGTGGAAGAGGAATAGGCTCAGAGGCAATTCAACAATACATGGAAGGAAGGATGAATTTGGATAGACTGAAAAATCCTGCAAAATATGTAGATGGCATGGAAGATCTTTTGTTTTTAACTGAAACTTCCAAAAATTTTCAGCTAGGAATAGTTTCAATTCTTCCAGAATTCTATACAAAAGAAAAACTTGAGATGATCGCATTTAGTGGCATAAAAGATGCTATGGATTATATCTTAAAGACGCAAGGCATACGACAAAAAGTCGCTGTAGTTTCAGATGGTTCACATGTTTTGTTAAGGTAGAACTGAAAATGGAAACGGTGCACAGACTACAGCAAGACCAATTACTAATATGAATAATTTTTTTCGTTTACTTGAAAGTGGGGAAATATCATCAAGTGGTTTCACATCAGGACTTCTCATGCTAAATGAAAGCACAAATAGTGCCATTATCCAGTACCCAAGAATTACTAGTGTTCCAATTCCTGCATACGTTGTAACTTTATGCCACTTTCTTCCAAGAGTTGCACGAGCTATGTGTCCGCCATCAAGCTGCCATGCTGGAAGAAGATTCAAAAATGTTATAAGAAATCCAAGCCACGCAGCATACAAAACAGGCGACATGATCACCTCCATCCCCTTAACTGCTTTTCCTGCTATGAGGAGTGTTCCACTCATGATTATACTAGGATGCATTTCAACAAGCTCTGATTTAGAAAAAAGTGGTTGAGCCTGTTCCTCTGATATCATTGGAGAAAGATATGCGCCATACGTTGAAACAATAACCGCCACAATTAATCCTGCAATTGGCCCTGCAATTCCAATATCAAATAATATGTCTCTATTTATGGTAAAACTACGTGACATGATAAGTGCGCCAAAAGTAGGAACGCCAATAACTGGTATGCCAGGAATAAAGTATGGCCAACTTGTTTTGAGTTTATGCCACTTTGAGGCAATTATGTGACCTAGCTCATGTATTCCTAATATTCCAATTAACGAAACCGTATAAAGCAAGGCAATTTCTAATGGATCTCCTATTCTAACTATAGAATTTGCTTCAATTGTTCTGTAGTAGCCATCCACCATTACCATAGCTATGGTTGCAGCAAAAAGTGCTCTTGGTATCCAAAAACGTCTTAACTTGGGTGAATGAAATCTTCCTATTAAAAGAAACACTCGGCCCTCAAACTTTTCAAGTCTTCCAACTAAGTTCTTTGATTCTAAACTTTGTGCAAGTTTTACAAATTTTGGTTTGAATCCTTCTTGTTCTATCTCAAATTGAAGCGCGTCTAGATTCTGATTTACGCTTTTTATCTCAAATACTGAAGAAACAATGGATATAACTTCTTCCTGTGTGGGTTCACTCAATGAATATGACTACTTTTTCTATAAATTAATTCTTTTACTTGCTTAAAGTTAAATAATTGATATGTGCAGATAATTTAGAATTGCAAGTAGCACTTAGAGAAATTGGAAATTGTGTTATTAGAAGATGTGATCCAAGTGATCTAATTCCAGTAATGGAAATTAACATGAAAACATTACCTGAACATTATTCTGATTATTTTTATGAGAGTTTGCTTGCTGAACTTCCAGAATCATTTCTTGTTGCGGAGATTAATGGTAGACTTGTTGGATATATCATGTGCAAAACAGAATATGGATTTTCTAATTTCAAAAAACTAGGTTTTGTGAAAAAAGGTCATGTAGTTTCTGTTGCTGTATTAGAAGAACAACGAAAAAAGGGAATTGGGAGATCTCTAGTTGAAGAAGCAATTGCGGGTACTAAGATAAAAAAAGCAGATGAGCTATATTTGGAAGTTCGTTGCAGTAATAATGAAGCAGTCAGGCTTTATGAAAAAATTGGATTTATTATTAAACAAAGAATAAAGTCATACTATCGTGATGGCGAAGATGCATACTTGATGGCAATTGAATTCTTCTACTAGATTAAATTAAATTACTCTCAAAAAGACTTTAGCGCTATGACTAGACAACATAACCTGGGAATAACGATCTTTGTTTTATGCATTATCGGATTTGTTGTTTATGCTTATCTTCTGATGCTTTCAGAATGGAGCCCTATAGTTCTACAACTTTCAGTACTTATGGCAGTGGGAGGAATTCTGGGAGTCATATCATGGATTGGATACAACATGGCAACATCAAAACCATCTCCATCATCTACTGTATCAGACGATAAAAAATGAACGCACTTTCTATATTGGATAGGAACAAATCTTATTCATTTTTATAAATAAAATTATTTTAGAATTTTAACATCAACAACAGTTTGATAATAATGAGGCCCAACAGGTCTCACCATTCTCCCCCCTATAATTTCAGACTTTACAGGAGTAACTTGCAAGAAATGTTGTTTTGATAGCTCTATTGCATCTTGTCTTTTATTTGCGTGTTGATGCGAATAATAATGAATTATTCCACGGCTTTTTGTTGCTTTAATAGCAGAACCAAGAAACTCATCCGATCTTTCAGGAAGAAGCATAAGAATTCTGTCACCCTTGTCTACTAATCTTTCTTCAATTATCTTAGGCGCATCACCAATAATAGTCTCAACTCGTCCTTTCAACTTGTTTAGACTAATGCTTTTCTTGCAAAGTTCTATAGCATATGGATTTATGTCAATGTTGTAAACAACGCATTTCTTTTTTTTAGCAGCAATAATGGAAAACATGCCAATTCCACCAAACATGTTGATTACAATTTCTCCATCGTTGATCATGTTTGCAATTCGTTCTCTTTCTGTAGAAAGTCTGGGAGAAAAGAATGCTTTTTGCACATCTACTCTAAATCTGCATCCGTGTTCTTTGTATTCTGTTTCTGTATTATCTTCGCCAGCAAGTAACTCCAAATTTCGTATTCTAAAATCACCTTCAACTGGAGAGGATTGATAAAAAACAGATTTTGCAGTTTTCACTTTCTGTAAAAGAGTTTCTCCTATTGTCTTCTTTTTAGAGCTAAGAGAATCTGGTATTCTAATAATTATGATATTTCCTATCTGATCAAATGCCCCGTACAATTCTGAAATTTCTTTTTCTGACAGTATCCCTAACACTGCCTCCTTTAACATTCGAGTCAATTTCTATAGTAAAAATGTCCTGACTGTTTTTGTCCTCGATCAAGCCTGCTGTTAGTTTTGTTTACTCGAGGTCTCATACTTGTCTCATCACGCCTGTACGTGATGTCAAGTGATCTCAAGAAACGATTCATTCCTTCCGCTTTTGACATGGGCAATGAACCATGGCCTTCCTTTCCTGGAACTCCTTCGAAAATTACTAATGAATCTGAGATCAGATCCATGAGTTGAATATCGTGATCAATTATGATTGCAGATTTACCATAAGAACGAACAAATCTCTGGATAATCTTGGCAATTGCAATTCTGTCTTCAACATCTAAAAATGCTGACGGTTCATCAAGTGCATACAGGTCCACTTTTTGCAAAAGACATGCAACAATTGCCACTTTTTGTAATTCTCCACCGGATAAATTCTTGACAGATTTGTTGTAAAGTTTTTTTATCTTCAATGGATCAACTACTTGTTCTTCTTCAATTGTTCCTTGTAATCCTCCCTCGTTTGCTTTTTCTAAAAGTGATATAACTTCAACATCATAATCATTAGTCAAGTATTGTGGCTTGTAAGCTATCTTGATTTTAGTTTCAAGTGTACCAGAATCTGGTTTTTCAACACCTGCAATCATCTTCATCAAAGTTGTTTTTCCTAAAGCGTTTGCACCTACGATTCCAAGAACTTCATTTTTTCGTACCTTCCCAGCTTCGATAGAAACTGAAAATTTTGGATACGTCTTTTGCAAAGCTGGATATATGATAACATTCTCTGTCATCACAAACTCATCTGATGAAGTAGATGCATCAAACCTGAATGCAGTGTCTCTGAACCTCACATTCTCATTTGGTAGATAACCATCTAAAAACACGTTAATTCCGACTTTAGCAGATAATAGATCTGCAACAACACCATAGACAGCCGGTTCACCATAAAGTACATCAATAAAATCGCTGAGGTAATCAAGTACTGTCAGATCATGTTCTACTACCATCACACTTTTGCCTAACTTGGCAAGGCCTTGGATTACCCTTGCTACTCCTATTCTCTGAAATACGTCATTATAAGAAGAAGGTTCATCAAAAAAATAAAAATCAGAATCCTTTGATGCTACAACTGCAATAGCAAGTCTTTGTAATTCTCCTCCACTAAGTTCGCTAAGCTTGTTTTCCATTGAGTTTTGTAAACCTAATTCCCTTACAAGATCTGACATGATGTTACGCTCATCATATTTTTCCAAAAGTTCCTTTGCAGTCCCATCAAAGACTTTAGCTAAATTGTACACTTGCTGAGGTTTTATTGATGCCTTGATCTGACCATTTGCAATTTTTTCAAAGTGTGATTTTAATTCAGTTCCTTGAAAATTCTTTAAAATATCACTCCACTCTGGAGGTGATGCATAATTTCCTAAGTTTGGTTTCAAGTTGCCTGAAAGAATATTGACAATAGTACTTTTTCCCATCCCATTTCTACCAAGCAGTCCTATTACCTGCCCTTTTTTTGGTGTGGGAACTCTGTATAATCTAAAGGAGTTTATCCCATACTGATGAATTTTTTCTGTTTTCAGTTCTTGTGCTAGATTTACAATTGTAATGGCATCAAAGGGACACACTTTTACACAAATGCCACAGCCGTTACATATGTTCTCATCAATCTGAGCTTTTCCGACCTCCTCGTTTAGTATAATACAATCTGCTCCCGACTTGTTTATTGGACAATATTTGATACACTCAAGACCACATTTTTTTGGTTGACATAATTCCTTATCTAGCACTGCAACTCGATGAGTCATAAACTACTCAACTCATTCGTTAATTTATA
>JAHEYD010000062.1 GCA_023251795.1 Nitrosotalea sp.
CGTCAGTGAAGCTTGTGAAACCACTGGAGCCCTTAGCGGTGATCATGTGATCTATCCTGTCGCCATGCCTGGCTAGGCTACGACCCCACGCAAGTGAGATAAATACACTAGAATTTTAATTTACTTAACTGCCGAAGATTTATTTGTCTTAATTCAATATTTTCAATTAAGACGACAATAAAAAATTCAGTTCAACAAATTATTTCAAAACATCCTATGGGAAAGATTATTTCTCAAGTTAATATGGCAATAAACCTAAGAAAAAATGGGAATTGGTAGAAACAATGGTTCGACCCATCATGATTTTGATTGGAGCAATTCCTGTTGTCATGGCACTCCTTATAGTAATCCCACAACTTACTAAACCAGAAATTCCAATTACTGCCGCAGATTCAAACGATGTAATCTCAATTGAATATAGCACACAACACCTAAAGAAAGTACAATTTGGAATAACCGATACTATAGGTGCCACAAAGACTGAACTTTTATCAATTCAAAATGATGGAAATGTAAGATATAGTGTAACGATAGACGGTAAGCCTGAACCTGACATTACAGATGTATTATCAAAGGACACGATAAAAAAACTCAAGGCTCTGATAAAAGAAACTGGATTTATGCAAATTCCAAGAAATTCTTTCACTATAAAAAATGACGTTTCTGAATATGACAAATTTGGAGTTAAAATCACTCTTAATGGCATAACAAGTAACATTCAATGGCCTGAACAGAATGCTACTAGTGAATTCATTCCTCCGTTAATTGTTCATGTAAAAGATGAGCTTGATGGAATAATTTATGAAATAATAGAATAAATAACACTCGTAATGATTAACAAACATGATACCACTTTCTGGTGATGTTGCTAATTCAAAAGGAATCATAAATGAAAAAATAGAATCATATTCTATCAAGCGAGGAACATCCACTCTAAAACGAGGACTTGCTCACATGCTCAAAAATGGGGTTGTGATGGATGTGACGACGGTCGAACAAGCACAGATAGCTGAAGATGCTGGTGCAGTTTCTGTGATGGTTTTAGATAAACTTCCGTCTGACGTAAGAAAAGCAGGCGGTGTTGCAAGAACTGCAAGCATTAGAATTATCCAAGAAATTATGGATTCAGTCACCATACCTGTTATGGCAAAATGTAGAATTGGTCACGTGTACGAAGCGAAAGTTTTGCAAGAAACAAATGTTGACATGATCGACGAGTCAGAAGTTCTTACCCCAGCTGACGAATTACATCACATCTGGAAATGGGACTTTACAACACCTTTTGTAAATGGCGCAAGAAGTCTGGGAGAAGCACTTCGTAGAATAGAAGAAGGCGCAGCCATGATAAGAACAAAAGGAGAACCAGGAACAGGTAACGTTGCAGAAGCTGTAACTCACATTAAAAATGTAAACGATGAGCTTAGACGAATAAAGTCAATTTACGATTCAGGAGATGAACAAGAATTGATTCGTATGGCAAGAGATCTGAGAGTTTCATATGAACTTGTCGAAGAAACTGCAAGCCTTGGAAGATTACCTGTAGTCAACTTTGCAGCGGGAGGTATAGCTACGCCTGCAGATGCAGCATACCTTATGACTCTTGGCTGTGATGGAATCTTTGTAGGTTCTGGAATATTCAAAGCAGAAGACGCAAAGGAAAGAGCACAAGCAATAGTTCTTGCTACTACTTTCTGGGAAGATCCAGACAAAGTCAAGGAAGCACAAAAAATGATAGATGAGAGACAGTCTATGTTAGGACTTGATACTAAAAATCTTGAACTAAAGATGCAAGAGCGTGGAAGCACGGCATGAGTGGATTGAATATTGGAGTTCTTGCTGTTCAAGGAGATGTTGCAGAAAACATCATGACAACAAAGATGGCACTCGAAGAACTTGGAATTGAAGGGATTGTACACGAAATAAAATATCCGGAACAAATTTCTGAGCTTGATGGCATGATCATTCCGGGAGGAGAAAGCACCGTGATTGGACAACTCTCTCTTGTAAACGGTTCTCTAAAACAGATCAAAGAAAAAATTGAATCAGGCATGCCAGTTCTTGGAATCTGTGCTGGCATGATATTACTCTCAAAAAGAGTAAAGGATCGAGTAGTAGGTGATATGGACCAACCTCTTTTAGATCTGTTAGACGTAAAAATCGAGAGAAATACTTTTGGAAGACAACGTGATTCTTTTGAATCAGAAATATCAATGGAAAAGATAGGAATTCCAAAATTCCAAGGAGTGTTTATTCGTGCACCATCGATAGTTGAAACTGGAAAGAATGTAGATATCATATCAAAATTTAATGAAAAAATTGTGGCAGTTAAGCAAGGAAATATTATCGGTACTTCATTTCACCCAGAATTGACAGACGATCTTTCATTGCACAAATATTTTGTGAATCTAATCAGAAGTAAAAACTGATTTGAAAGCAACGAAAATGCTTAAACATCGCAAACCTCTGAAGACCATTTATATTAAATTCTCAACAACATATTGATTATCATGGAAATAGAAACTACCCCTGAACTTGTAACACACGTTTACAAAAAAGCAGAAGAGAATATTGCAAAATTTAGAAAGATAATAAATAGATCACTAACACTTTCAGAGAAAATACTGGTGTGTCATCTTGAAGAAATAAACGATGCAAGGAATATAGAGCCAGGAAAAAGTTATGTGTACCTACGACCTGATCGCGTGGCTTTACAAGATGTGACTGGTCAAACAACCATTCTTCAGTTTATGCAAGCTGGATTAAAAAGAACAGTTCTTCCTACTACTGTACACTGTGATCATCTGATTCAAGCTAGAGTAGAAGGAGATTCTGATACAAAAGCTGCAATTAGCGAGAACAGCGAGGTATACAAATTTTTAGAATCAGCAAGCAGAAAATATGGTATTGGTTTTTGGAAACCCGGCGCTGGAATTATCCATCAAGTTGTTCTTGAAAACTATGCGTTTCCTGGAGGTCTCATGATCGGTACAGATTCTCACACTCCTAATGCGGGTGGTCTTGGTATGCTTGCTATTGGTGTTGGCGGATTGGATGCAGCTGAAACAATGGCAGGGCTTCCATGGGAACTTCTTTATCCAAAACGTATCGGAATTTATTTGACAGGCGAACTTAATGGATGGACTGCACCAAAAGATATCATACTCTACGTTGCGTCAAAACTTACTGTTTCTGGTGGAACAAATTCTATCATTGAATATTTTGGTCCTGGCGCAAAATCAATAAGCTGTACAGGCAAGGCAACAATAACAAACATGGGGGCAGAAATTGGTGCAACATGCTCTGTGTTTCCTTATGATGAAAGAATGGAAGTGTATCTTAGAACTACAAATCGTGGTGTGTTGGCAGATCTTGCAAACAAATACAAAGATTTACTGACTGCAGATGTAGACATTGAACAAAATCCTGAAAAATATTTTGATAAGGTAATTCGGATAGATCTTTCAACACTGGAACCACATATAGTAGGACCACACACACCTGATCTTGCTAGACCAATTTCACAAATGGCAGAAGATGTGAAAAAAAATAACTATCTTGATAATATTTCAGTCGCTCTAATAGGAAGTTGCACAAACTCTTCATATGAAGATATGTCACGTGCTGCAAGCATGGCAGATCAAGCAAAAGCCAGAGGGGTTAAAACCAAAATACCACTTCTCGTGACTCCTGGCTCGGAACAAATTAGAGCCACTATAGAACGTGACGGTCAGATGGCTTCTCTCAAATCTATCGGCGCAACCGTTCTTGCAAACGCATGTGGACCATGCATAGGACAGTGGAATAGACCAGAACTCAAAAAAGGAGAACCAAATACAATTGTCACCTCATATAATAGGAATTTTCCAGGAAGAAATGATGGAAAAAGAGAAACAATGAATTTCATAGGTAGTCCAGAATTAATTATTGCATTAGCTCTTGGCGGAAGATTGTCGTTTAATCCACTAAAAGACTCACTTGTTGCTTCAGACGGTTCCAAGTTTAAACTTGAACCTCCAAAAAGAGCCCCCGAAGTGCCAAGTAAAGGATTTCAAAAAACTGAAGGCATCTACGTTCCACCTTCTAAAGATCCTGATTCTGTTGAGGTTATCATTAACAAAAACAGTGAAAGATTACAAAAGTTAGAACCATTTTCACAATGGGACGGAAATGATTTTGTAAACTTTCCAATATTGCTCAAGGCAAAAGGAAAATGCACCACTGATCACATATCACCTGCAGGGCCTTGGTTGTTTTATCGTGGACATCTTGACAAGCTAAGCGATAACATGTTTCTTGGTGCAGTTAATGCGTATAACAGCGAAGTAGGAAAAGGCAAGAATATGCTCACTGGAGACATGCAACCATTTCCTGATATTGCAAGACAATACAAAGCTAAAGGAATCAAATGGATAGTTATTGGAGATCGTAACTATGGTGAAGGGAGCAGCAGAGAACACGCTGCCATGTCTCCAAGATTCATGGTGTGTTCTGCTGTTATTGCAAAAAGTTTTGCTCGTATACATGAAACCAATTTGAAAAAACAAGGCATACTAGCTCTTACATTTGCTAATCCTGATGATTATGAAAAAATAAGAGAAACAGACAGAATCAGTATAGTTAGCTTATCAAATCTTGAACAAGGAAAACCTGTGCAATGTTTCATACATCATGAAGATGGAACAAAAGAAGAGATTCAACTAAAACACTCATACAATAATTTCCAGATAAAGTGGTTCTACGCTGGTTCTGCTCTCAATATTTTACACACGAAATAGAAATTAGAATTAGTTATTACAAGATATAAAAAATGTAGATGTAGTGGTAAAATAGGCTATGACATTAGCCATGGTATAAAACCAGAACCGCATTGTATGATGCTGATAATGTCTACCACAAAAAATTGGAGATAGGTAGACAACAAAATGAAAGGAATAGAACTAATACTTTTGGCTGTAGGAGGTATAGTTGGAACTTTTCTGCGCTTCAGAATAACTGAATCGCCCCTACTTTTTGGTTTGTTACAAGTTAATGTGCTTATTGTAAACATAATTGGTAGTTTCATTCTGGGGTTGTTTGTGGTATTATCACAGCAATGGAATCTTGATAGTAAATATGCCCTGTTGGTCGCAATAGGATTTTATGGCTCTCTTACTACAATGTCCTCGTTTGCATTAGAAACCACTAACATGTTTGAAAACAGGCAGTTTAGTCTTGTAGCAATCAATATACTTGCAAATGTTGGCTTATCAATAGGTGCTGTATTTGGAGGTAAAACTTTGATGACTTCTGTAGTAAGTGGAGGATTACAATAAATGCGAACTATGAAGATGTGGTCACTTGTCATAAGAATAAAGAAAAATGATAATGTAAACGGAAAGCGAATTCACAATGTAATATTAGATGTTCTAAAGAAAGGAAAAATTTCAGGAGCAACAGTATGGACTGGCGTGGCAGGATATGGTAAACGTGGTAAATCAAATTTTCAAATCGAAGGCATGTCTTTTAACATGCCCTTACTCATTGAGGTAATTGATGAATTAGAAAAGCTTGAACCCATACTTCCTGAGATCAAAAAAATAATCGGTGACAACGGCTTTATTACGTTACACGAAGTCGGTGTACTGTAACACAAACATAATCTAATTATTTGATAAATACGCTCAAAAAATTATAAATATGATATCAAATCATAATTTATCAATAACTAGTTATTAAAAGTATGCACTAGATTAAAATATTTTGAAGTATATTATAGTATATGAAGTTAATCTCTCGCCAAGAGATTTACGGAAAAGCAAAGGTTGGGACAGTAGCAGGGCTTGTTGGAGGATTTGCCCTTTTTGTGTCGTTGTTTGGAATAGACTCACAGCTAAACGTCGCACCAGGAACATTCTACCAGATGTTAGGCATTTCAGTTGGACTGCATGGCATGCCAGCAATTGTGTTTGGTTTTATGGCTCACATGCTTACCGCTGCAACTATTGGTGCTGTGTTTTGTGTTTGTTCTACACTGCACCGAGTGCTTAATCTGACAAGCATATGGAAAGGAATCTTTGCTGGTGGCGTCACGGGTCTTGAGGTATATGTGATATTTTTCATGCCAATCACATTGTTTTTCATGATACCATCAATTGACTCTACAATAATCGATGGAAGTCAATCCATAGTAACTGCCCAAGAAAGAATGGCAGCAACTGTACTAAAAGAAAACATCACTCTGATCATGTGGGGTGCACTTTTGCTACATGTACTCTATGGATCAATAATGGGATTGTTTAGCGGAATGGTACTATACGAAGATTACAAAATTCCAAAGAAGACCACCACTGAGCGAGAATCGGAATCTATGCCATCAACATAGATCCCTTCTTTTTTGTGATTGTTATGTTGGGCCAAAAATTTGATCCAAATGCACTCTACAACAGAATAGTACACTATTACATAGACAAAAAAAGTTATTCAAAAGAAAGTGCAAACGAAATAGCTCAAACAATAGTGCAAAGAGAATTATTGCGTCGCATCTGCAAAAATATCAAATGTAAACATTCAATGGACGAACACATTAGATCTCAAGAAACCTGTCTTATACTAAATTGTGATTGCACACATTTTGTTAACTAAATTTTTAGAATAATCTTACCAAACTGATTACTAGATTCCATTTTCTTATGTGCCATTCTTACATCTTTCAAATTAAATGCACTGTCAATTATTGGTCTGATCTTTTTTAGTTTCATAAATCTATAAAGAGAAACAAGCTGTGATTTTGAACCAAGATACGCTCCAATAATCTGTGCTTCTTTACTGTAAAATGTACGAATGTTTATTCTTGCTTCTGCTCCAGTTGTAGTACCGCATGCAAGCATTCTGCCCCCCACTTTTAGCGTCTCAATGCTGACAGGCCATGTCTTTGCGCCCACATGATCTATTACCGCGTCTACTCCATCATTTTTGGTATGTCTGAGAACCTCAGTAATGACATCTGATTTGTTTCTATTTATGATGAAATCAGCACCTAATTTCTTTGCTAATCTAGCCTTTTTTGAATCTGAAACTACCGTGATTACATTGATTCCTTTTGCCTTAGCTAACAGTATGGCTGCCGATCCTACGCCACTATTTGCTCCCCAGATTAATATTGTATTACCTTTCTTACAATTTGATCTTTCTAACATATTCCAAGCGATAAGATAGGATACATTAAGTGTTGAAGCTTCTGCATCAGAGAACCAAACTGGTTTTTTAATTATGTTTTCTCGAGGAACCTGAATAAATTCTGCATATCCTCCTTTATACTCTCCAAATCCTCCTATGATTGTAAATGAAACTCTTGGGGTTTTACTTTTTATTGCAGGATAGACAACTACTTTCTCTCCTTTCTTGAAATTTCCAAAATCGTGAGTCAAAGTACCACAAACATCGCAACCTAAAATATGTGGAAAAGAAACCTTTCTACCTGAAAGACCATTTCTAACCCAAATGTCCAAGTGGTTTACTGCGCAATAATTTACCTTTATAATTACTTGACCTTTTTTTGGTTTAGGATCTTGTATGTTTTCATACGATAAAACTTCTGGTCCGCCATGTTTTCTGATAACAACAGCTTTCAATGATTAGGTGATTATAAAATAACTATTT
>JAHEYD010000063.1 GCA_023251795.1 Nitrosotalea sp.
TACATCAGTGACATGTTTTCCTTGGTCTCCAAGTTTTTTTACTGCCTCTAGAATCTCATGAACCTGTTCTTTAGTTGGCTGTATTCCATATTCTTCAAGCATTGCAGAAACTCCGTGTGCCCCAGCATGTTTTCCTACCTGAAACCACCTTGTTCTGCCAACTATCTCCGGACTGATTGGCTCATAGGTCAAGGGATTGCTTAAGACACCATGTGTGTGAATTCCAGATTCGTGACCAAACGCATTTTCACCAACTATTGCTTTGTTTGGCTGTACGTGTACTCCTACTACACTTGAAACATACCTTGATGTCTCGTAAAGTAGTTTGGTGTTTATGTTAGTCTCGTATTTCTTATCAAACGGTAAGCATTGTAATGCCATGACAAATTCTTCAAGTGATGCATTTCCTGCTCTTTCACCAATTCCATTTATTGTTACATGTGCACATTGTGCTCCTGCTTGTATTCCAGAAATTGCATTTGCTACTGCAAGTCCAAAATCATTATGGCAATGAACACTTATTGGAAGTTTAGATGCCTCAATCGCATCTCTTGTTATTTCTGCCATGTATCCAGGTGTAGAATATCCTACTGTATCAGGGATGTCTATTCTATTTGCGCCAGCACTAGCAACTTCTTTGAAGACTTTACGTAAAAACTCTCTATCTGTTCTTGTTGCATCTTCTGCAGAAAATTCTACTTGTAATCCTCTTGATTTTCCGTATTCTACAGCTTCAATTGCTTTCTGAAGAGCTTCTTCTCTTGTGAGTTTCAATTTGTATTTTAGGTGAATGTCTGAAGTTGCAATGAACGTGTGAATGTATTTTAGACCAGCTGCAACAGCTGCGTCGATGTCTTTCTTGTCAGTTCTTGCTAGTCCACAAATTTCTGCACGCAAGTTTGCACTAGTTATCATCTTAATCCCAGCCATCTCTCCTTCAGAAATTATAGGAAATCCTGCTTCGATTGCATCAACTCCAAGTTCGTCAAGCTTTTTTGCAATGTTTAGCTTCTGCTCTGGCGTTAATGCAACTCCAGGAGTCTGTTCCCCATCTCTAAGTGTAGTGTCAAAAATTCTAACTTTCATCTGCTCCACCTCTTGCTAGTGCACATATCCCAGTTCTTGCAATGTCTATGATTCCAAAACCTCTTACAAGATCTTCAAAGGCATTGATTCTGTCTGGTGTTGCAGTTAACTCTACCATGATTGACGTTTTTCTTACGTCATGAACTTCGCATTCAAACGCCTTTGCTATATTCATTATTTCCATGCTGTCTGAGGGTTTGCTTACTTTTATCTTCATAAGTACAAGTTCCCTGTATACGCTCATCTTTTCATCTAGGCGTTTTACCTCTATGGTATCAATCATCTTGTCAAGTTGCTTAATTATTTGGGCTACTTGCTTTTCGTCTCCTAATGTTGTTATGGTCATTCTTGAAAACTCTGGGTTTTCAGTTACTCCAACTGAAATGCTGTCAATGTTAAAATTCCTGGATCTGAAAAGGTTTGTGACCTTAAACAAGATTCCTGGTTTGTTCTCGACAAGTACGGAAATTATGCTCCACATTAAAATCACTATGATGGTAGTATCATGTCCGTTAGAGGAGTGCCTGGTGCCACAAACGGTAAGACATCCTCTTGTGGGTCTATTGGAATATCAATTACTGTGGCCATATCACTTTTTAGTGCAGTTTTTACTGCATTACCAATCTCATCAAGTGATTGTGCTCTAATTCCTTGAGCCCCATATGCTTGCGCTATTTTTACATAATCAGGACAGTTCTTAAGATCAATTGCCATCATTCTTCTGTCATAAAATGTTCTTTGCCACTGTGCTACCATCCCAAGTGAAAAGTTATTCATGATAAATACAATGACTGGCAAATTATCTAAAACTGAAACAGCAAGAGAATTTTCTGTCATGTTAAAGCTTCCCTCTCCTGCTATATCCACAACTGGCACTCCAGGCTTTGCTGCTTTTGCACCAATTGCAGCGGGAAATCCCCAACCCATGGTGCCAAGACCTGTAGAGCTAAAGAATGTTCCAGGATGTATCACATCAAAAAACAACGATGCCCACATTTGATGTTGGCCTACTTCTGTTGTTACAATTGATTGATGTGGAAGTACTTCTCTTAGTTTGCGTAACACTTTGGCAGCTGCAAGTGGATGATCATGTAGTTTCAAGTTTTCTCTGTAGTAATCTTTTGTTTCTTTCATTCTTTTTACCCAAGGATAATCTCCATTGCGTTTGATTGCTTTTTGAACTAACATCTTTACCATGATTCTCAAAGATGCCTTTACATCGCCAACTATTGCCACAGTTGTTGTTTGGTTTTTGCCAATCTCTGCAGGATCTACATCCATGTGAATGATCTTTAGTCTTTTCTCAAACTCTTCAAAGGTTCCAACTGATCTATCTGAAAACCTAGAGCCTGCTGCAAGAACACAGTCTGCTTCTGTCATCATCTTATTTGCTTCTGCATGACCATGCATTCCAATTGGTCCTAGTGAGAGAGGGTGATTTTCTGGGAATGATCCCTTGCCCTTAAAGGTAGTAACTACAGGAATCATAAGAAGTTCAGCTATTGATTGAATCTCTGCAAACGCACCTGAAATTATCACACCGCCTCCTGCAAGAATGATTGGTCTTTCTGCAGAAAGAAGCATGTCAATTGCGCGTTCAATTTGTGTAATGTCAGGATCAACCCATGGATGGTATCCTCTGATTTTTACTTCAGATGGAAATGGAATTTCTGCTTCGTTTTGTTGTACGTCTTTTGGTATGTCTATAAGTACCGGACCTGGTCTGCCAGTAGATGAAATGTAAAATGCTTTCTTTACTACTTCAGGAATTTCAGCTGCAGTAGTAGGTTGAAACGCATATTTTACAATTGGATTTGAAATTCCAATGATATCACTTTCTTGAAACGCATCTTTGCCTATCATCTTTAGAGGAACTTGACCAGTTATTGCTACCATGGGAGATGAATCAGCTTGCGCTGTTGCGATCCCAGTTACAATATTTGTTGCACCTGGTCCTGATGTTGCAAAACAAACTCCTGGTCTTCGACTTACTCTGCCAAAACCATCTGCCATATGAGCTGCAGACTGTTCATGTCTTGCAAGTATGTGGCGTATGTTACTTTTGTAAAGCTCATCATAGATTGGTAAGTTTGCACCACCGGGAAGCCCAAAGGCTATATCCACGCCCTCCTTTTCAAGGGCAACCATTAAAGATCTAGCACCTGACATTTTTTCCATATTAATTCACCAAAAGTAAAGCTGTAAATTTACAGCATCAGGTCGACTAGCAATAAAATACTAGAAATGCCTGTCGATCCTCCTAACTTCATTTTCAGTCTATAATTTGTCGTCAAATATAATTTATAAATATTTCTAGGAAAATTACCTAAAATTATCAAAAATATGCAACCCCTTTCATAATTATTTTAAAATCGACTCGGTCACAGGCAGCAAAAACTTTGTATCCTGTGCATCTTTTCACAAAACTTAAACGATAAACCAAACAAGCAAGAACGATTTTGTCTGACACATCAGAAATACTAGAAATAATTGGTCATTTTTTTGAAGTTGGCAAGACAAAGAATCTTGCACCGCTTAGGGGAATTCAGCTTGATGACACTAGATTTTCAAGCTATAGCGATGTGCCTCCACTTGACCTGAAAGATTATTCAACAACAATTGCATTACAAGAGTTACGATTTGTTAGCGTTTCTGATTATGATTATGAGATCAAAAACCCACGAGTAGATGTTTTTGGTGACAGTGCGGTGGCAACTTTTGAGATAAAACAAACCGGCGTACTTGTTGACAACTATAGCTTCCGTGGCCAACATCTATCAATGAAAAGCAGAGGCACATTTGTTTTGATAAAATCGCCTAAATGGAAGATCGTTCACATACATTTGACAAAGATTTCTGATTAAACTGATGTTGCAGTCTTTGTTGTTTGTTCTTTGTTTTTGAGTCTGTTAAATAATTCATGTGCTTCTTTGACGGATGCATTTTCATGTACTATTGCACGAACTGCCTTTATTATAGAAACAGGATAGTCTGATTGCCAGATGTTCCTTCCCATGTCCACTCCAACAGCTCCTGCTTGCAATGCATCGTATGTTAGTTGTAATGCATCAAGCTCATTTGCAAGCTTTGGTCCACCAGCTATGATTACTGGTACTGGACAACTTTCTACAACTTTTTCAAAGTTTTCGCAATAATATGTCTTGACAAGATGTGCGCCAAATTCTGCAGCAATTCTGCAAGCAAGTGAAAGATATCGCGCATCACGTTTTTCAAGTTCTTTTCCTACTGCAGTAACTGCAAGGACTGGTATTCCATATTCTTCACCCTCATCTACTAATTTTGCTAAACTGATAAGAGATTCATGTTCATGCTGAGCGCCTACAAAGATTGAGAGCGCAAGGGCTGTTACATTGAGTCGTATTGCTTCTTTTATTGAGGTAGTAATTTTTTCATTTGAAAGATCTTTTCCAATAATGCTTGCGCCACCTGAGACTCTGAGAACAACAGGTACCGGAAAGTTTGCATCGACTGATGTACGCAATACACCGCGTGTAAGCATAAGAGAGTCTGCATAAGGCAAGAGTGGTTGTATTGTTTTGCGAGGTACTTCAAGTCTTTCTGTTGGACCTAGAAAGTAACCATGATCAACTGCAAGCATTACTCCTCGTCCTGTTTCTGGTTTGATTATTCTTGCAAGGCGATTTTTCATTCCCCAGTCCATTTTTATCCCTTGATTTTCAAAATGAAAGATTGCCTTAGTTAAGCGTTTCTGAATTTGTAATGATTATTTTCATCGAGTCGTTTCCCTGATGTGCGTATTCCAGTGCATTGTGCGAGTCTGCAAGATCAAATTTGTGAGTTATTATACTTTTGACATTGGTCTTGCCCTCTTGTATTAATTTGAGTGCATTTAGTGTATCGCTATCTGATGCTGCGTAGCTTGGTGTTATTGTTATTTCCTTAGAGTAGACCTTGCTCATGTCAACTAAAAGTTTTGCATCTTTTGTTGGTACTCCAAACAATACAACAGTGCCGCCTTTTCTAACAAATTCTATTGCTTGAGTTACTGCATCAAGATTTCCTGTAGCAACAATTGCTACATCGACACCGCGGTTTTGAGTTTTTGATAGGATTTTGTTGTATGCATCAGGATCAGCAGATTTGATGGCATGAGTGATTCCAAACTTTTTTGCAAAATTTAGCCTAAAATCATTTACATCAAAACAGAAAATGTCAGATAATCCATAGACTTTGCTTAACATTACATGCATCATGCCTGTAGGCCCCATCCCAAAAATAGCAACGGAATCGCCTTTTGTGACTTGAATCTTGTTCCATGATCTAACACAGCATGCAAGAGGTTCGATCATAGCAGCTTCTTCAAAAGTCATCGAATCTGGAATCTTAATTACACCTTCATGTAACACGTTCCACTCTGGAACGACAAATTCTTCAGCTAGCCCACATGGCAAAAGATTTGTTTCAGAATACTTTTTACACATGGTTTCATTTCCATGCAAACAATAATGGCAAGAATAACATGGAACATGGTGATGGGCGAAGACTCTATCACCTTTTTTGAAGTTTTTAACGCTCTTTCCTACTTCGATGATGATTCCAGATGGTTCGTGACCTAGCCTCATTGATGGTTGAGTGTACTGACCATAGATTTTTTCTAAGTCTGAACCACACACTCCACAAGCTTGCATTTTTACTAATATGTCGCCTGACCCAACAATTGGTTTTTCCACTATTCGAATTTCAACCTGAGAGGGACCTTTTACAAATGCAGCTTTCATAACTAATTTCTATAAAGTGTAGTATATGTGGATTAAACTCCAAGTATTTGTTTTAACAACAATCTGTAGTCTACTTCTCCTTTTTGGCTTCCAGGTGCAGGCAACTCAAATACTAGCGGTGTAGATTTTTTTGATCGTAATTCTGTTAATTTTCCACTAATATTTTTTGAAACATCATCACTAACAAGTACTAACCCAACGGATGAATCATTCATAAGCCGTGTAATTTCTACAAGTGCTTTTTCAGGAGATTCAACAATTACTCCTTGTACTCCTGCAAGCTGAAAACTAGTTACAAAAACTCTGCTACCCACAGTAACTATCTGCACAGATCGCGTTTTTTTATATGCACATTTAACCTTTGTTATTTTTTGTATTTTTTGTCAATCTTTAATAATATCAAAAAAGAGCCAACGTGCATGAAACAAGTTCCGCCAAGAAAAATAAAACTAATGATGACGATCATACTTTTAATCACTGGTTCTGGAGGACTCGTAATGGGAAGTGTTTTTAACGAATCTTTGATTATAGCATTAGGTTCAATTAATCTGGCATTTGCAAGCTTTATTGGAATTCGTTATATTCAATCAAACTCTCAAAAAGAAAAATAATAATCTAAAGAAATGAAAATAGTCTTAAGTTACATCTGGGAACAAGATTTGTATGCAAGAAAGAGATGAGGCGCCAGATTTTGAATTACAAGATAGTAATGGTAACACAGTAAAATTAAGCTCCTTTAGAGGACAAAAAAACGTAGTATTGTGTTTTTATCCAAAAAACCACTTGTTTGCTTGTCCTTCAAAACTGGTTTTTAAGAATGCTAAAAGTACTATCGATGCCTACCCTCAGATCCTTGCTTTAAATGCCGTATTATCTGCAATATCTGTAGATACTGTAGAAGACCAAAAAAAATTCGTTGAGGAGTACAACATTCCATATCTTCATCTAAGTGATCCAAAGAAAATTGCCTGTAAAACTTATGCAGGTTTGAATCTTGTAGGACTTGCAAAGCGTTCTACTTTTATCATAAACAAGGAAGGAAAGATCGCAAAGATTTTCAGAAACATTGATGTGGATTCACATGGCAATGAAATAGTTGCAGCTTTGAAAAATCTTTAGTTTTTGTATTCCAACCATAAATATTTAAAGACCTGAAATAAGATTGGATTCGTGCTAGATCTAGTAGCAAAAAAAATGTTCCTTACTAGAGGTAGGGGAGTACATGAAGATCAACTGACAAGTTTTGAATATGCATTACGTGATGCCGGTATTGCTGGTACAAATTTGGTATTAATTTCAAGCATCTTTCCACCTGAGGCAAAAATTATTCCAAGAACAGAGGGACTAAAACTAATCAGGCCTGGAGCAGTTACTTTTGCAATATATGCAAGACAGCAAAGTAATGAGCCTCATAGACTGATGGCCGCTTCTGTAGGAATTGCAGAACCACGTGATAAAACTCGATATGGTTATCTCTCAGAGTATCATTCATTTGGAGAAACAGAAAAAGAAGCTGGTGATTACGCAGAAGACATTGCCGCACAAATGTTGGCCTCATCGCTTGGAATAAAATTTGATATTAACAAGAGCTGGGACGAAAAAAGAAAACAATGGAAAATCTCTGGAGAAATATACAAAACACGAAACATGACACAAAGCGCAGTTGGTGACCCCAAAGGACGCTGGACTACTGTATTTGCAGCAGCTGTATTGATCCTCTAATTTTTAATTCTGATATTTTTCAGATACCACACAATTGCAACTCCGGCTCCTAT
>JAHEYD010000119.1 GCA_023251795.1 Nitrosotalea sp.
TGAGAGAATAGAGCAGTTTTCCCACACGGGTTTGTTTTCTGCAAAAAGAGGTGACACTGTCATGATTTTTGAAGAAAAAAACAAATACAATTCCAAGCTTGCATCTGGTCTTAAAAAATACGGATTACATGTAGTACAACTTCAACCCAATACAAAAAACATCCAAGAAACAGTTTTGTTTTTTATTTTTGTATCAGAGATCATAGCATTGGATCATGCCAAGAAAAAAAATCAAAAAGATTGTTTTTTTGTTACAGCCAAGAAGCTAAGAAAAGCTAGCTCATCTATGATCTACTGATCTTAGATCGATTCTTGAGAAGATTTAATACCGGCTCTAGGACGATTTTTTTTATTCATGAAGTACAAGGCAACAGAACAGATCCTAAAGATAATTGGAAACAAAAAGAACATCCGAAACTTTGGAGTCATTGCTCATGTAGACCACGGAAAGACAACTATGAGCGATAGCCTTTTGGCATCAAGTGGAATAATCAGCCCGTCAGTTGCAGGTCAAGCCCTCGCACTGGACTCTATGAAATTAGAGCAAGACAGACAGATGACAATTGTTCAGGCAAACGTTACCTTACTTTATGAAGCAAATGGTGAGGAATATGTAATCAACATGATTGACACCCCAGGACACATCGATTTTACTGGGCGTGTTACAAGAAGTCTTAGAGCAATCGATGGCGCAGTTGTGGTATCAGACTCTGTAGAAGGAATCATGACGCAGACTGAAACTGTAACAAGACAGGCACTTGAGGAAAGGGTCAGACCGGTTTTGTACATCAACAAAATAGATCGTCTCATAAAAGAACTAAGACTTACTCCAGACAAAATGCAAGAATGGCTTGTGGATATAATTACCAATTTTAACAGATTAATTGATATCTACGCCGAACCAGAGTACAAAGAAAAATGGAAGGTGAGCATCCAAGATGGAAGCGTTTCATTTGGTTCTGCAAAAGACAGATGGGGATTCAATGCAGATGTCATGAAGAAGAAAGGGATCTCTTTCAAAGACGTCTATGCAGCTTATTCAGAGGGTGGAGACCTCAAGGCTCTTGCAGAAAAAGCTCCTCTGTTTGATGCAGTACTTGGAATGGTTGTAAAACATCACCCATCTCCTGATGTTGCACAGAGATACAGAATTCCAAAAATTTGGAAGGGCGATTTAGAATCAGATCTTGGTAAAGCACTTTTGAGTTGTGATGACAACGGTCCAGCTGTCATGATGATTGTAAACATGACAGTTGATCCAGCTGCAGGTCCTGTAGCTATTGGCAGATTATTTTCTGGTAAATTAAAAGATGGTGACAGGATTCACATCATAGATACTAAAAGAGAGGGAAGAATTCAGTCAGTAAACTTTTTCATGGGAAATCAACGTGAAATGGTAGGCGAGCTTGCTGCAGGAAACATTCCGGCACTTTTGGGATTAGAGCATGCAAGAGCAGGTCAGACATTATCAAGTGTAGCGGGAATTCACACGTTTGAGGGAATCCAATATGTTTCTGAACCAGTCGTGCAAATTGCTGTAGAACCAAAGCATCCAAAAGACTTGCCAAAACTTGTTGAAGCCTTACGCAGAATCACAATCGAAGATCCAAACCTTGTTGTAAAAATAAACGAGGAAAGTGGGGAGACTGTGATTGCAGGAATGGGAGTATTGCACCTTGAGATTGCAACTTCGCTTATTGCAGATGCAGGTGTACAAATCATAACATCCCAGCCTTTGATCAATTATAGAGAAACAATAAGGGCACAGGCAGGTCCTATAATGGCAAAATCTCCAAACAGACACAACAAGATCTTTATGAAAGTAGAACCGCTTGATGAAAAAGTTTCTGAAATGATTAGAAACGGTACGCTAAACGAATACAAGGACACGAAAGAAGTTGCTGAAATTTTGAGAAATGCTGGTTGGGATAGGGATGAAGCAAAACGCGTAATGCGCTTTGACACAAGAGGAAATGTAATGGTAGATGGCACAAAGGGTGTACAGTTTGTTCAAGAATCAACTGATTCCATATTATCTGGATTTGAGGATACAATGAAAGAAGGACCTTTGACAAGGGAACAAGTCAGAGGATGCAAGTTTGTCTTCCATCACTTTGTTCCACACGAGGACCCAGCACACAGAGGTCTGTCACAGCTTGGTCCAGCATCAAGACGCGCATGTATGGGTGTAATGCTTATGGCACAACCTGTTCTTTTGGAACCAACACTTGGAATTGAAGTTCGAGTTCCACAAGAAATGATTGGAAATGTTGCTGGTGTCATATCAGGAAAGAGAGGCAAGGTTTTAAACATGGAACAAAAAGGCGTAATTCACATTCTAACTGGAGAGATTCCAGCCTCTGAAACTTTTGATCTTTCCGAAGTGATGAGGGGACAAACAGCTGGAAAGGCAATGTGGAATACTCACTTTAAGGCATGGACACCAGTTCCAAACTCTGTATTGCTAACAATCATGTCAGAAATTAGAAAACGAAAAGGATTGAGTCCAGA
>JAHEYD010000120.1 GCA_023251795.1 Nitrosotalea sp.
CCAAGAGAATTGATTGATGCTAAGATAAATGGCGCGGATGACAGTTTCTTTGTCCTAATAGATGGTGAAGAAGTAGAGTTTGAAGAAGAAACAACATCTACTGACAGGACTCTAACAATTGGCTTCCTTGATGGAGCTGAAGAGATAGAGATAATTGGTACACAGATAGTTCCAGAGTTTGGTGCAATAGCAGCTTTGGTACTTGCAGTTGCAATTATATCAATAATTGCTGTTTCTGCAAAGACAAGGCTAAGACTGATGCCAAAATACTAGAACTTTCAACTTTTTCTTTTTAATAGTAGGAATGTCTATGGTTAACAATACCTAAATTTTCAATGTGTAAAGATTTAGTTGATCTAACATTTTGGATTTTCTTTTCAATTAATGATTTGGATTATTCTCTATTTTATAGATGACAGAGTGGCTGGGTACTTTTGTTCTGATCTTTAACCATCAATAGTCAGATTTGTGTTATATCCATTTTTTCAAAAAACTTGTCAGTGACTCATATTAAGCAATTTATTATCATCTAACAATCACATACAAATCTGTAAGCGGAATAATATACCCACAGGTTATGAAACAAATGTATTGATAAACAAAGTTAGAAAAACATCACATATCCATAATCTATCCAGTTCGCAATCAACCAAAAAATTATAGGATAAGATCAGTCATAGATTTGATAATACCCTTTTTAAATATACATAAATAGTGTTTCATCTTTATCCGAATCAATATGAGTACTCATAAAGAATATGCGCTGATCGCTATTCTTGCTACAGCGGCAGTTATGGGAGCCATTCCAGCTTTTGGAGCTGGTGAACTGGCGTGTCCAGATTGTATTGGTAGAGAAGATCCTATAATGTTTATACCAATTACAGTGTGGACAGACAAGGCAGTGTATAACCAACCTAATACAATTCAAGTTGGTGGTCATGTAAAGGATCCAAATCCCAACTTGGACGTCACACTCAAAGTAGTTGGTCCCACAGGAAATATTGTAAAAGTTGATCAGATTATGGTTGACGACAATGGTGACTTTGAAACTACGTTGAGTACCGCAAGTCCATTATGGACAAAAAGTGGAGTCTATACAATCTCAGTTCAATATGGAAAGATTGGTAGATCAAACGAAGTCCAAGTAGAGATTTTCGCAGGTGGAATTTGCGGAGAATCAGAACTTGCTGCTAAAGCAGGCATAGAGACATATTGCATACCATATAGTGTCATCGGTGCTACCGTAAAAGGTGGAACGCTTGATATGGATTCCAAATCCTTGATAGTACGAATTGATGCTGACAGTGATGGAGAAATTACACTAGACATACCAAGATCAGTACTTGATTCAAAATCGGGAAATATGGATAGCAGATTCTTTGTCTTAGTAAACGGCGAAGAAGATGACATATACAGTGAAAGTAAAACTGATGAAACAAGGTCTGTAACAATTCAATTCGAAAGCGGAGTTGACGAGATAGAGATCATTGGTACACAAATAGTACCAGAGTTTGGTGCAATAGCAGCTTTGGTACTTGCAGTTGCAATTATATCAATAATTGCTGTTTCTGCAAAGACAAGGCTAAGACTGATGCCAAAATACTAGAACTTTCAACTTTTTTCTTTTTTTTACATCAATCGATAGTAAAGGAAATATACGACTTAACAACAGTTTTTCTATGAACTGTTTTTTATTAGTTATTACAATTTCTATTTTATTATCAAGTGTGATTCCAAGTTTTGCACAGGTTGCAGAACCTCTTATCACTGCTTCTACCGACAAATCATCATATAAAGATGGAGACATGATTGTAATTTCGGGTTCAGTAAAAGCTATTGTAGAAGGCACGCCTTTAACGATTCAGATTTTAGATCCCAATCAAAAAATAGTTCAATTAGCTCAAATAGATGTTGCCCAAGATGGAAAATATACAACAACTGCCAATGCCAGTGGTCCGTTGTGGAAAAAAGATGGTACGTACACAGTGAAAGTTCAGTATGGACCACCAAATGTTGTTGCTGAAACAAATTTTGAATTTGCAAGTGCTACGTCAACAACTGCCATGGAGATCTTTGAGGTAAATGCTGGAAATGAGGGAACTTTTGATGTGGAATACAACATAAGAGGTGGCACGGTAAAAGACATGATTATTGATTTTGAAGGTCTTGTTTTGATTGTATCTATCGAATCTACAAGCGATGGTACAATCACATTAAAGATTCCAAGAGAACTAATAGATGCAAAAACAACTAGCGGAGAAGATGATTCGTTCATAATTCTAATAGATGGAGCCGAAGTAGAGGCACAACAGACAGCAACAACAAGTTTCAGGACTCTTGCAATAAACTTCTTAGAAGGAGACTCTGATATAGAGATAATCGGTACACAGATAGTTCCAGAGTTTGGTGCAATAGCAGCTTTGGTACTTGCAGTTGCAATTATATCAATAATTGCTGTTTCTGCAAAGACAAGGCTAAGACTGATGCCAAAATACTAGAACT
>JAHEYD010000064.1 GCA_023251795.1 Nitrosotalea sp.
ACAGAAGAATTTTACAATGAAAATAAATCTTTGATTGAGGAGACTGTCAAAAAAAATGGAAAGCCAGTACTTGTCGAAATGTGGAAAGAAAGGTTCTTCTATTTTGTTCTAAAGTGGGAATTTAATTTTGTAGATTATCTTGGAAAGGCATCTGCGCTATCTACAGATCAAATCGATGTAGAAAATGGCAAGCGATACAACATAGAATATATCGATGAGAACAACAAACCGCAAAACCCCATAATATTACACAACTCACCTAGTGGTGCAATTGAAAGAGTAATCTATGTCCTGCTTGAAAAGGCCGCAAAGGACATAAGAGAAGGCAGAAAGCCGCAATTTCCACTATGGCTTGCACCAAGTCAAGTCCGTGTCATACCAGTAAAGCCAGAATATCTCCAATATTGTGAAAAACTTGCAGAGAAAATAACTGGTTTTGACATTAGAGTAGATGTAGATGACAGAAATGAAACAGTAGGAAAGAGCATTCGTGATGCAGAAACTGACTGGATTCCATACACACTAGTAATTGGAGAAAAAGAAGTCAGTGCAGAAAAATTCAGCATACGGGATAGAAAATCAGGAAGTGTAAAGGAATTATCAATTGATGATTTAATCAAGGAGATAAAAGAACAAACCAAAGACAAACCGTTGATGAAATTAAATATGAATAGAAATCTTTCAAAACGACCACAGATAATGGTTTAGAATTTACGACGCATCCAAGTCTTTTGGCACAAGTTCAAGCGATTTATTAAAACACACTATTGCTTCATTGTATCTTCCCATGCTACGTAATGCTATGCCTTTTTGGTTCCAAGTTCTGTGATCATTTGGATCAAGCTCTAACGCTTTTTCAAAAAATTTTAACGCTTCCTCATATTTTCCATCTTCGACTAGAGCCTTTCCTTTCTCTATGAAATTCTTTATTTCCAAAGATATGTTTGTTATTTGTTATTCTTCTTTAAAGCGATTTCTTAGTGTGTTATAGTCATTGCAATTACCTCAGCTATTAATTTTGCAGCTACCGAAGCAGTAGCCCCATTATCATACTGAGGGCATAGTTCCACTATATCCATACAGCGAATGGATTTTTCTTCCATTGCATATATCATATCAAATAATTCCCTTGATGTAATCCCCAAGGCTTCGGGGTTTCCTATGCCAGGAGCAAATGCCGGATCCAATACATCCAAATCTATACTGAGATACATTTTGTCAAACGTTGAGATTGCGTCTTTTACTAGTTTTGGACCATTGCCATCACGTATGTCTTTGTCAGTAATTGTCTTGATATTATGTTCTAGTTTGAACTCTAATTCTTCTTTTGCATATGAACGTGCACCAACATGGATAATATTTTCAGCTCCACGTGTTTCTATAATTCTTCTCAGATATGCGGCATGACTTTGTTTAGTGTCAGCGTATTCATCCCTTAGATCATAATGTGCGTCAAAGACAATGTATCCAGTCTCTTTTGGAAAGCTCATATAAGTTCCATATGTCAAAGAGTGCTCCCCACCAAGTACGAATAACTGTTTATCTCTTGTGATAAGCTCACTTGTTATCTTGCCAACCATGTCTATCATTTCAGATGCTACAACAGTATGTCGCGTATTTCCAAGATCTTCGATGTTTACATCTTCTAAATCAATATTAAATTTGTTTGAAAAAATCTCGATGTTGTTAAATGCCAGTCGTATGGCGTCTGGACCAAATCTTGTACCTGGTCTAAAAGAATGTGTGGAATCAAAAGGTATTCCATATATGATTGCAGAAGCATCTGCATTCTCGTTTGGATTGATAATCAGCGGACTTTGGGTCATGTATAAGTCAAGAAAACTCATTTTTCTTTAGAGTCTACTGACCACATATAGATATTTATCAGAAAATTAAGAAAATGTTAGTTTGCAACTGCAGATTTGTTTAGTAGACTGCATTGTGGGTGAACCTGCTCATCGCTAGTCCTGCCACATTTTGGGCAGACAAATCTTGACACTACTCTGCATACAGGGCATGTTTGAAATTCTTTCATATTTACTCCGCATGTCCTACATGAATCTATTCGCATACTTATAAAAATTACAAGATCCAGTTATAAATTATGGGAATATTAGCCTGACCTAATTGCACCTAAAAGTGCATAATTTTTCACTTAGTTCCAAAAGAACTGGTCTAATCCTGTCTGCTTTGGCGCCCCAATTAAAGCACTAAAGTCAAGATCCATTGAAGAAAGTATCTGGTCAAATGTGCTTTCCATAAACTCCATATATTTTGCAGAATCAATCTCGTCTGGTCTTGCCATCTCCACTGGTTTGACGCCAGGTTTGTTTATTATCTTAACATAAGAGATGATATCGCCTTTTTTTATTTCTCTTATAGATTCTAAAAGTTTTGCTGCACGTATGTGTTGTGGAATAGTTTTCACATATTCTGATGGAGCTTTGCTTATCATTACATTAAATGTTAGTTCAGAGAGCGGAATCTCTTTTGCCTTTAGTTTTTTTGCATATAGCGAGATCATATTACCAATCTTCTCTTTTGACTCCATGAAATCTTTTACAGTTTGCACTTTGGATAAGATTTCAAGTACTTCATAAAAGAGAGTTTTGATAAATGGAGGCGTGTGGCTATTATGTAGTAATGTTGGCAGATTTCCCGCAACAAACCGTTCGTATTTAGGCACAGCAAAATCATACATTATTTGACTGCCTGATATCTTTTCAATCTTTAATATTTTATCATATGTGACATCTTTTGAATTTATCATTTTTGAAATACTAGATAATATTATTTTTTCATCTGTTGTTGCATATGTGTTTAATTGAGTAATTATTTTATTATATTTATCCAAAATTGACATATTATATTGCCGTAAATCATGCATGTTCATATTTCTAAATCTTGTAAGATTCAATCTTTTAAGAATTGATTTTTTGATCTTTAGTATTCCACTTGTTGATATTGGTAACAATTCTTTGGTCATTGGAGTTTTATTTGTTTTAATTTTGAATCTAGGTTGAATGAATCCTATTGTGTTTTGAAACAATATTCGATCGCTGACGCTTTTAACACGTAATGTGTAGTATTTTCCATATTTTTTGTGTGTAGTTGTTTTCATGTTACATGCAATATTAAAATATGCTAACACATACGATGTTTGTTCTATCAACAATTTACTTTTAGACGTAAGTGAAACTTGTTTTTTATCTATGAATCCATCACCAGAAAAGAGACCACATAAGTAAGATGTTTTTACTTCATCGTCTGAATTAAAAATTATATCTGGGATTTTCTTATTGTTGCTTTTTCCACCACATACTCTACTAAATAACTTTGATATTAAAAATGGCATTCTGTATGAATTTGTATTGTCTTTTGTTTTGTATTTTTTAATTTTTTTGTTAAATACAGTTGCCCATGATTTTTCTATTTGTATACAAACCTCTTTGTTAATTTTAAAATTTTGTGTTATTGAGGCATTTCTTATATCAAATCCGCCATCAGATGTATAAATGCCCAACAAGAATCCAAGTTCTGGCGTAATTGACAATTTTTTTTTGATTGGAATCCCAGTAGTTGAATGGTTAATGTTGGAAATTAAATAATTATTTTTTTCTTTAGTTATATCACCAATATGATCGGACACATTTATTGATTTTATTGCGCATATTGATGATATTGTTTTCAATCCAATCAATACATCGTTTGAGTTTAAGTCTCTTGTCTCCTTACAATTCAGTTGCCCATATTCATTAATTGTGTATACGTTATGATCTCCTGAAAGAGTTAAAACCCTGCCATTATGAGTGGTAATCTTATACACATTTGTAACCATATGTTTCGTTGCTTCTGAAATCGGAGACCAGACACTTTGTAAATCGTCGGTAATTGTTAACAGTTTAACATTTGAGTTATTATTGTTGAATTCATCGTATATCTGTTCAACTGTTGAGAATTTTATAATGTTATTAACATTTGCCAAAATCGGTGTTTTACCATCAACTGATTTCTTTCCTGTCAGTCCCTTGACATCTACTTTGCCGTCATTTTTAACTCCAAGATAGTTTTTCTTTCTTGTACTAAGTACAACATATCGATACTCTTTATCAAGATCCAAATCGACCCCAAACTCTTTTTTTGCCCAATCAATTACAATCTGGATCTGTTCTTTTGTAGGTCCTTTTAAAAATAAGGAGTCGGTATTATGTAACAAGACATTTCCTATGCCACCACAAAAATGATGGTTTTTTGTTTCCAAATCATATACGTATCCGTTTATATCAAATGTTTCAATTTTTTTGATAACATTTGATTGTTTTATTCGTCCATCTTTTGAGTCCTTAATTATTCGTAGTCTACAAACATTTAGCTTGTCTTTTCTTATTTGTAAGGAGTATTCTAATCCAAGTTGTTCAAGTATTGTTATGACGCCTGCCATTACTGTCTTGTGTATTTGATCAAGTATTGTTAATCCATTCACGTCTGTATGCCCATCACCATCTAGCATTCCATTAACGAATGCCTTTTTTGTTGTAACGCTTGCATTTAGTATAGTTTGTGGAATGCATTTTTCCTCCCCCCTATAACAGAAAGATCTAAAATAATCTACGAATAATTTATGATTGCCTTTAGGGCCAAGTGCATATGTAGACGAACTTTTACGTATGTCTGCGATGGTTGTCTCTAAAGCCAAGTGCTCTTGAATGATTTTCTGTGCTTTTTGTAGTAGTTTCTTGTCTTGATTTACGATTCTCCATGAATGTTTTTTATTTTTTTTATAAACATATACACCACAAGTACCTTCGGCAATAAAAAATCCAAATAACCATCCCAAATCAGGATTTACATTAACATTGGATTTTGCTTTGAATGGAACTAGATTAATTTTATCTCCTGTCTTTAGATCTGAAGGTTTTACTTCCTTTCCATCTATAACTAAACTATGATCACCTGTACATTCTACAAATCCTTTTCTAGTGAGAATTCTATAGCCTTTTTTCTTTACCTTGTGTCTGTAGATGTATTTTATCTTGGTAAATCCATTTTCTGTCAATACCTCTACATCTCCAAATTTATCATATCTGGAACCAGTTACAGTTTTTGGCATCAATGATTCTACTGGAACTATATCTATTGGTTCATTTTTTCTGCGAATTATAATTGGTGTGTCTGGAAGTATACTGTCCCCGTACAAAACTTCAATTCCACCAGATTTGCATTTTTCTATAGTTTGTAAAATTGTATATCTGCCTACAGCAGTTGTTGCTTCTGCCACAGGCAAACAATATAATGGAAAGATTTCAGCTCCCATTACGCCATAGCTTGCATTGAGTATGACTTTGAGTGCTTGGCTAACTACGGTGTAAAGTTGCCTTTGGTCTTCGCTTAGTGCCTGATTCTTTGAGAGGTTTTTGTAATAATTTACCCTCAAGTCCCTCAATGAACCAATCAAGAGTGCCGTAAGGCCGTTTTTTAGAGTGCACACCCAGTGACTTGTCTCAGGGATGGTGTTCTTCTTACATGCTTCATGTGGGCATCTAACTGTCTCATATGAGAGGTTTCGTACTTTTATAATACTTGGATACAGACTTGCAAAGTCCATTACTACGACGTTAAAATGAATTCCTTCCTGTGGCTCTACAACTAATCCTCCACGATATTTTTTGTCTTTAATTATTGCATCTGTCGTTACTGCAGTTGACTTTAGATCAAGTTCGTCCCTGCGCGGTATCAATGCGTTGTATTTTCTGTGTTCAAAATAAAATAGACTGCGAATCCATTGTGACACACCAAATCTTGATATGTCATCGATTGGCATTCTTCCAATTCGCGTAATTACAACAAGCAGGTCCATCAACAGGTCATTGTTAAAGCTTGTCAGATTTTGTGTTAGTTTTGCATCATTAAAACAATAATTTGCAAGCTCATACAAGGAGAGATCATCAAGCTCCCCATCATAATCTATTTTGGATTCGTTTAGCAACCCTTCAGAGACACTGTTTAGAGAAAAATCAGTATACTTGTGACTAAATGCGTAAATTTGGAAAGAGCGGTTTGAAAAAGTTCTGTATAAATCAAGATGAACTCCATGCTTTAGTGTTGCCGAGTCTCGCATCATGATAAGTGGAATTTCTTTTGATTCAATGCCCAGTCTTTCAGCTCTGTTGTATACATATGGCATGTCAAATTCATCACCGTTGTATGTAATTACAAAAGGATAGTCTGTGAGCAGTTTTAATCCGTCTTTTACCATCTGTTTTTCTTGGTCTTCTTCATAAAAGGTAACTTTGATGTCTGAAGCAATCTCGTTTGTGCCTAGCTGCTTGTCTTTTCTCTTTAAAACAAAGACTTGTTTTAGACCATCGCTTCCTGCAAATCCCATGGCAGTTATTTTCTTGTCTGCTACTTTGGGGTCAGGGATTCTGCCTATTTCTGACTCTACCTCAATGTCAAAACTTATTCTTTTGATCTTTGGAATTGGTTGGTTTAAGAGGTGTGCCCACTCTGAAATATGGTTTTGAAATTCTTTAGAGTCAATGATTCCCTTGTTTGTCACTTTATCCCACAGCAGACCTTTTAGAGCAAGCTGCACCTCATCTGGAATGTCATAGCTAAATGATTCCAGCTTGCCATCTACAATTTTGTAGTATTTACCAACAATGAGTAAACGATCATAAAGATAATTTTCATAATATTTGATATCTGACTCCCAAGTTTCTATAATATTTCGTATGCTCTTGTCAGTCTGTGTTCCTCCAATGGCAAGCGGGTCTGCGACAACAATTTTTGTTACGTGGATAGTACGGTCTTTTAGCAAGTCTTGTTTTTCTGTTTTTTCTAGCCGTAAGACATCTTTTCTTTCTGATAAGAATTTTAATTCTTCTGGATCAAGTTTTGAGTAGCAGTATGGTTTGTGACCTGTGTTATCTGTCCACAATAGAATTTTTTGTGAAACAGGTTCATAGAACTTGAGAACTGCTGCTTTTTTCTGGCTGTCATATGTTGCAGAAACAAGCAACGCAGGAGGCATCGATGTTGTTACTTCGTCAACTGCGCCCAAGATGTTTTGTTGCATAGATACACCTTATTTTGGAATCAAACTTGCTTTTGGATCCTCAAGTAAAACACGTATCCAACGCTCAATTATTTTTTTGTCTAAAACAACTACGTCAAGTCTGGCCTCTTTTAGTAGATCAAAATCTGTTTCAGGATACGACCCAAGGCAGACGATGCGTTTTATTCCTACAGTAATTGCCATCTTGCTGCATTCAAGGCAGGTCACAAAGGTGGTGTAAAGTGTAGTGTCTTTTGTACCAGATCCCACTCCCAAAATAGCACAGTGCATTATTGCATTTGCCTCGGCATGGTTACAAATACACCTGTCAAGCCCCTCTCCTGAGGCAATCTTTCCTTCTGCCCTCAAAAGGCATCTTTTGCATCCTCCCTCAAAGCAATTTTTCACCCCAGGCGGAGTGCCGTTATATCCAGTAGCAATCTGTCTGTGATCACGAACTATTACAGCACCTAC
>JAHEYD010000019.1 GCA_023251795.1 Nitrosotalea sp.
TTTGCAGGAGCACTGCCTTTCCTTTGGATGGGTATAGGATGCATATTTGGAGGAACATTGCTAAGTAGTTGGTTTAAGGGAAGTTTAAGATCAGTAACAGACGTACTTCGTATAATTGTGTTAGTGTCGCTCTATCCCATTGTATTTCAATTTACAAACATCATGACAAAGGATGAGAGCCCATTTAGTCTTCTCCCGCCATTCTTGCTTGGATTAGCCGTAATACTCATATCCGCCACCGTGCTTTTCCGTAGATATAGAAAGAAAAAGGGCGGTGAAGTATTATCGGAATAAAAGAAAAAGTATTGAATCTTTCCGGCCTTTACAGTATTTATTCAAACAAACTTGAAAAAGAAATCAGAAATGATAGTCTTCCAAACCATATTGCAATAATATTGGACGGAAATCGTAGATGGGCAAGAAGAAATCTTGTTGTAAAGGAAAATGGTCATTTTCAAGGAGCAGATACTGTTGAAAACTTACTTGATTGGTGTGAAGAATTAGGAATAAAAATTATAACACTTTATGTTTTGTCAGCAGAGAATTTAGCTCGTGATGACGAGGAGATCCATTATCTATATGAATTAATCAATGCGCGATTGGAAAAGCTGTACCATGATCCCAGAATACACAGAAACAGGATGCGAGTAAAAGCAATTGGACGTGTTGAACTTCTCCCACAATCACTAAAAGAAACATTGAAAAAATTAGAGGATGTAACAAAAGACTACGATACACATTATCTTAATGTGGCTATTGCTTATGGTGGACAAAATGAGTTAGTTGATGCAGTAAAGAAAATCGCTACAAAGATTAAAGACGGTTCACTTGATGTAGATTCGATAAATAAAGAAGTCATAGAATCATCTTTGTACACTTCGCATTTACCGCAGTCCTCTCCAGATATGATATTGAGAACGTCTGGTGAGAAAAGACTAAGTGGATTCTTGATCTGGCAGAGTGCCTACAGCGAGCTTGTATTTATGGATGTATTTTGGCCAGAATTTAGAAAAATAGATCTCATGCGTGCTATTAGAACATTCCAGAAAAGAGCCAGAAGACTTGGTAAGTAAGAGAAACGAATACTTAGTAGAATAGTTTTTTCTAAATAATGATCGAAGAAAGATCCGCTGGTGCAGTATTATTTAATGAAACTAAATCTGGAAAAATTTTTCTCCTTCTAAATTATCCTTCTGGACATTGGGATTTTGTTAAGGGAAATATAGAAAACGGAGAAACTCTTCAACAGACAGTCATACGAGAAATTAGAGAAGAGACAGGTATTACAGATGTAGAATTTATTGATGGATTTGAAGACAAAATAGAATATCATTATCAACGTGATGGCGATTTAGTTCACAAAGAAGTTGTTTTTTTCTTGGCAAAAACAAAAACTATCGATGTAAAAATTTCTCATGAACATTTAGGATTTGTATGGCTTAGTTTTGATGACGCTATAAAAAAGTTAACCTACAAGAATGCCAAAAGCGCAATGAATAAAATAAAAAAGCTAGGATTCGATACTTAGCTCTTGTAGTTTCTTAGCTTCTTTTACTGGATCCTTTGCATTGAAAATGGTTCTGCCAACAATGAGATAATTTGCACCAGCTACCAGTGCTTTTTTGGGATCCCCACCCTGTGTACCAACACCTGGAGAGTAAATATCACATTTGTCTTTTGTTTTTTTGTGACAAGTTCTTATGACTTCTGGAATTGTAGCTCCTACAACTATACCATCAGTTTTCAAAGAAAGAGACCATTCAAGAAATAATTCATGAAGTTTTGACAGTTTTTTACTTTCAGAATGTTTTACTGAGAGACCATAACCCAGTTTTGCACCAGGGTGGCTCATGTGTACAAGAGAGATTATTCCGTTGTCATGTTTGTGAGCGTATGAGATGAGATTTTCAAGGTTTTCAGGACCCATTATTGGATTTACAATTATAGCATCAAAGCCTGATTCCCATAGCCTTTCTGCTGCAATCATGTTTGTATTTCCTATATCATTTAGCTTAATGTCTGCAATAGTCTGTAAACCCACATCGTGTGCAACTTTATTTATTTTTTTAAGATTCTTAACTCCAAGCGGCAAGATTAAATGAAAATTAAATTTAATTGCACATAGAAACTCATTTAGTGTTTTAATATTTTTTATTGTAACACTTTCAAGTTTTTCTACAGACTTATGGTCAAGATCATTTGCAAGTATTATCTTGCTTTTACCAGAAGATGATTTTTTTATTCTAGTTCTAAAATTCATAGCTTGACTAGCGGATGCTTGTCTTTTAGCTTTATTACTTTGAGGTAAGAATACCCATGTTCACTTACAGATGGAGTAAATGATGGTTCTACTCCATTCTGGCTAGAATATTTCAAGAAAGGATTTGCTGGTTCTTTATCTAGAGTCACGTGACAGAAATAGGATACTTCATCTGATTCGTTAAAATTCATAAAGACTCCGATCATCCATTTGTCACCATTTGGAAAAGCGAAAAGTGGGAATGGTGCTTCTTCAAATCCATAGCTTAGCTTTACTAAACTTTCAAGATCTTCCAGTTCAAGCGGTTCGTAATAATTCAGATCCTCTGTTTTTGTTTCTTTTTTTAGTGAAGGTGGAAGTGTTTTCACTCTAACAATTGGTGAATACAGGTAGGTAGGATTTGTTATGGTATTTATTATATCAGAGTCTTCCTTTCCAGCCTTGAAGCCATATGAGATATAGTGACCGCTTTTTCCTTCGTGCGCATAATAGATTACAGGTCTTTCTTTGATAAGATCCATTTGTACGGCTAGTACAGGGTTACCTTCGTGCTCAAATGAAAGTGATGTACGCGGAACCCTTTCCAGAGCGCATACTAATCTTGAGAATTCGATTCTATCTGATACTTCAACATAGTGAGGTAGTTTTGTCACGATCTTCTTGCGAAAAATACCCCATTAAAAGGTAGCCAGACTTGTTTTTGATCTTATCGTCTGTCAATTATATCGTTAACATCAGGACCAGTACCAATTATTGTTACAGGTACTTTGAGTTGGTCTTCTATTGTTTTGATAAAGTGTTTTGCAGGCGAGCTTAGATCTCCAAACGAATTCATGTGTGCACACTCTGGATAAAGAACGTCAAGTTTTGTGATAGCGATCTGTGTTGCGCTGTTTAACATAATTGCTCGTTTTGCAAGATCAAAATCGAATTCAGCAGCTCTTCTTGCACGTCCTGTCACTGTTCCTACTTCTTGCCATCCTTTTATTTTGGTTTGTTCTGGAGAAAGTTCACTTTTGAGCGGACCTGTTCCTACTCGAGTCACATAAGATTTGAAAACTACCATGACATCTGTTACATTTTTTGGCCCTAGTCCAATATCGGAGCATATTCCTGATGCAGTGACATCCTTTGATGTTACATATGGATATGTACCATGCCATAAAGAAAGAAAAGTTCCTTGAGTTCCTTCAACCAAAACATACTCGTTTCTTTCTAATGCAAAATTAACTGCGTTTGGAACATCTTCAAGATAAAGTGCAAGTGAATCGATGTCTTTTGCAAGCTTTAGTGTCCTCATTGCTCTGTCTGCATTTGCAGGACCTGTGCCAGAGCCAGTGCTACCAATTAATTCTTTTAGCCTACCCTGAGAATCAGCTGCTCTATGAGATTCCTCTATTATTCCACATTGAGAATCAATAAATGTCCTATCAGAAACCTCAAATTCCTCAATTTCCTTTAAAAGAACTTCAGGACTAACTACAACTCCTGGTCCGATTAGAAGTCGTACATTCTTATTCAAAAAGGCACTTGGAAGCATTCTAACTTTGTATTTTTTATTTTCGTATTCTATTGTGTGTCCTGCGTTTGGACCTGCACCACCACGTACTGCTATTGTTGGATTGTCTTTTATTGCAAGATATGAAATTATTTTTCCTTTTCCTTCGTCACCAAAGAATCCACCAACAACAACTAATGAAGGCATACAAGAACTCACAGCTGCGCATATTTAAGCCAAATTGTGGCAATACAATT
Source organism: Nitrosotalea sp. (assembly GCA_023251795.1). Classification (GTDB taxonomy): domain Archaea; phylum Thermoproteota; class Nitrososphaeria; order Nitrososphaerales; family Nitrosopumilaceae; genus UBA8516. The sequence goes on from JAHEYD010000019.1 coordinate 4,016, forward strand.
TTAACAAAGTAAGTAAGTGCCAAGCTTATGTCAGAACCAAATTATGCTGGAAACATCATAGTGTCACTTGCAAGTCTTCCAGATTTTCTAAGAAAACCTATTTTAAAAAAAAGACTGATGGAATTTTTTTCAATGTCTGTATCAGATAAAGCTGAAGTAATTAATAATGCTCTAGCTGCCGGACCGACTATTCCATTTGATAATTTTGCAAGATTATTTAAGACATGGCTTGAAATTCTAAGTAGTCTTTCCGAAGAACATAGAACCTCAATGTTTTCAAGTTATGTTACATCTATCATATCTAATCCACAAAAACTTATTTTGTTTAATCTAGATGGAGTTTTAGAAATTTATTTCTCTTTGAGTCAAGAACAGAAAAATATAATTTCTAATTCTGTTAAAAAAATTTTATCATCAATAGATGAAAATAGTAAGAGAGTACTGTGTCTAATAATACCAGATAGAGCTAAAAGAGAATTTGGGATTTAAATGGGCTTATCGGGCTTTCTCTGATTTTCATCAGCATAATTGACTACATTTCCGTCAGGAGTCATAACGCCCACAAAGACTTTCTCGTATTTTTTGAGAACTTTCCTATGGTCTGCAAGTGACATGTCAAGTTTCATCTCATTCATGACCATAACTCTATAGGTTTTCCATTCATTCCAGCACGTATTACAGCATGGATAATTTGCTGCAATAGGATCAATCTCCTCAGTATCTGGAATTTCTTTTCTACATTTGGTACATGTTCTTGCCATAATAAACCCAGTTAAGCGTAGTCATTTAATCTTTTTTTAATAAAGAATATTACAGTGCAAGACGTAAGAAATCCATGAAGATAAAGTGCCCCAAGTGCGATGGCATAGCACATCTTGCAGATGACTTTTCTTTTGTAAGATGTGATCCTTGTGCCCTTGATATGACATATGGTGAGTATGTGAAAATCATCGCCTACAAAGACAACACGTATTCTGACATTTTAGGAGACTATGTTGGTAGTACAGAGGGCACAAAAGCTGGAAGTCTTGACGATTGGTAGAAAAAAACCACCTGTAAGATTTAATTAATTTCTAAAGGGACTGAGATTATTGCAGTTCGTATTTGAGATCATTTTGAACCTGATAGGTTTTCTAGTAGGAATAGTCATCGGAATTTTATCTTATACTGGTTTTAAGAATACAGATAGTCCTACTCTTTTTAGACTGACGATTGCCTTCTTATCGATAAGCATAGGTTTTGGTGTAGTAGGGGCAGGATTTCTGATAGAATCACTTGTTATCAAATCTGGCGATATAGAACCGTGGGTTCAGACCTTAGGTATAGGTATTCAGACAGTTGGATATTTTTTCATAGCTTTTTCTCATAGCATAAAGGCATTTTTTCCAAAATCAAGATACTTCAGAACCATAGCAGTACCACTTTTTGTCATCCCAGGAAATTCAATTGAGCATATTATAAGGTCAATTTCTTTTATCCTATTGATATATGGGACAATAGAGACAATTCTATCATATATGGAGAATAAGAAAACCAGTACGATTTTTGTGGCCTCAGGCCTTGGCCTTCTTGCTTTAGGCGAATTTCTAGGATGGTATTCCGTTGTGTTTCCGCAATCAGTTCTTTACTATGTCTCAATATCTACCAAGATAGCGGGTCTGAGTGCCCTATTTGTTCCAGTTTCCAAAGTACCACTCACGGGGATGAAATTTGGCGGCAGTCTATAGAACCCACATGAGTATCATAGGAGACATACTAGCTACTACTAGAGATGAAGCTCCAGACGAATCAGGAGCAAGTGTCACTTATCTAATCCGCAAGGCAAACGTTTCCCATGTGAGACTCTCTAAAATATTAGAGATGCTCGTGCAACAAGGTCTGCTAGAACAGAGAAGTTCTGATCGAGCATGCAAGTATAAGATCAGTGACAGAGGAAGAGAGTTTTTGCAGGCTTACCGTGGATTTAGGGAATTTGCAGACAATTTTGGTCTGAGAATTTAGTATTCATCGTCTTCTGTTTCTTCGTCTTCTTCATCTTCTACATCGTCGTCAAAATCATCTTCAAAACCATTATCTGACTCGTCTGACATCGGCTGTAAGAAAAGCCGATTTACTATTAAAGATTTAGTTATGATTCAGAATTTTCCATGTTTTATTTGAAAAGAATAATAATATACAGAATACCGGCAATTTGTATTTCAAACAATCTTCACAGTATCGCTGTTGTGCACGGCAATTCTTTTCAACAAACTCTTATGATGGTGCTACCCAACCGCCACAGGAAACGCATATGTCCATACCATCGTCATTTACATAGGTTTCAGATCCTGGCGGACATTGACATTGTTGAATTTCTATATCCATACAACATACTACGACAATCAATCTTATATCATTTTCAATAACAAAACATAATTTACTAATAACTATTTGAAAAATTGTGATAGTTGCTTGCGATCAGAATGGAATCAATCTAGCTGCAACCACAATAAGAAACGGCGGCGTGGTAGTATTTCCTACAGATACTGTCTATGGCCTTGGCTGCGATCCCCGAAATGTTAAGGCAATAGAAGCGATTTTCCGAATAAAAAAGAGAAGAGAATCAAAACAGTTACCAGTACTAGGATATTCTAAAGAAGAAGTTTCAAAAATAGCTATTTTTGATGATGTCTCAAGCAAGATAGCTGATAGGTTCTGGCCAGGTCAAGTAACTTTAGTTTTGAAATTAAAAGACAATGAAATAAAAAAAGCAATGAATTTGAATGATAAGATAGCTGTTCGTGTACCACGTCACCCATGTGTTTTGGCACTTTTAAAAGAGTGTAAACTTATTGTTGGCACTAGTGCAAATTTTTCTGGGCATCCAGCTTTTTCTGATTCAAAGAAAGTTCAAGAAAATTTTTCTGGATATGATGTTTTCTTGGACGGTGGTACAATTTCAAATTCCACAAGTTCAACTATTATTGAAGTGAAAGATGGAATTTTGAAGGTATTAAGACAAGGAAATATAACAAAAGCGGAGATTATCAACTCGCTTTGAATTTGATCATAACATCTAGTAGACATCTAGAGTCTGAAGCTGCCGAAGAAATGTCAGAAATTCTAGAAGAATTCGGAGATCCTAATGCAACAGTTGAAATATCTATCCTATCTGGAATTCTTACTGCTACAACTTCGCTTGATCCATTTTTGGTTGTTAAAAAGATTCGAGAAAAGATACTGGATGAACCGTGGTTGATAAGATATTGTCTGAGAATCATACCATTACATGATACAGTTTATACAAAAAAAGATGACATTGTAAATTCTGTTCTCAATCATGTCAGTGTAATGCAGCCACAAGATACCTATAGAATCACAGTAGAAAAAAGACATTCTGAAATTTCCACTAATGAAATCATAAGTGAAATTGCAGACAAAATTCAGAACAAGGTATCACTTGAGAAATTTGATTGGATAATACTAATAGAAATACTTGGGAAGAGAACTGGCATTACAATCATAAAAGAGAACGATATCCTGAGTACACAGAAAGTAAAGCGCAGTTTATCTGAATAGAATTGCTGCTTTTTCTACAAGCAGATCTTCTAGTGGCGTATTTGATGTTACTGCCTCTAATTGTTTTTTTGATATTTTAAATTCTTTTTTTAGAAAGGTTGAATTTTTTATTGAAATTAAATTTGATTTCAAATGAGTTCTTAATTCATCAACCAATTTGTTGAGTGATTGTTTTCTTCCAATCACTATTAAAATAAAATCTTGTTTTCTTTGAAGCCCAACCTTTTGTATAGCATCACTGATCTGTTTTGTACATGCAAATCGCATCAAAATGTCTGTTTCAATTTTATTTGAAAGCATGATTCCGTCTTTTCGTGCTGCTAGCGATATTGCAATAATCTTTTTGGCATGATCTGAGCTAAGTACAAAACATGGTCTTATGCCCTGAATCACTAGATCAGTGTATTTTGTACGTAGATCATCAAGAAAGCCGATTGGATCGTCAATGCGTTTTATTTCCAGAAGATTTACATTATTATTAAAAATTTTAAACTGTATTCTTTGACTGCCTCCATGTATTACAGGAATTATGCTTACAGTATCTCCATCTTTGATTTTTGTTTCAAAACCATCAAGAGTTGAAGAATCAATTCCGTTAACAGCAACTAGTATATTTTTGACGTCTAAAACACGCGTGTTTTTTGATATTTGTGTTTGAAGAAAATCTAAAAGTTCAGAGATGGTAGAATTGTCTTTATCAAATTCTAATTTATCGGTAGAAAGAGCTTTTTTTGCTCCGCCAAGGAGTTTTATTGTTATCATTTGTTACAAAACGGATTTTGCCTATATTGAATTTTGTTTAGATTGAAAACTAATAATTTAGTTAAGTATCTCTTCTTCGTGTAATTCTTCTGTTTCATTGACAGATTGAGTCTCTTGCATTGCCTGAGCTTCTTTTTCTTTTTGTTCTTCAATTTCGCGTTTGATGAATGTGGTTATGTAGCCTGCAATCTCATTTTTGAGTCCTTTTGATCTAACTATAGCTATATCATCTAGTGCCTTTTTGTTTTGTACGAAATCAGTTCCAAATCTAGATTTATGTAAAGTCATGACTTCTGTAGAAATTCGTTTGATTCTGTTCACGTCTTCGATTGGACACAGGGGTTTTTTATACCTATACACCTAGATAGCGCTTGGAATTTTGTTCAATCTCATGTGAAAGATCATCGTATGTTTTATTCAAGACTTTGGCTGCACAAAACACAACACTTGGAAGAAAAGCAATTTGAGCAGGTTTCATTGCAAAACATCGTGAAAATCGTACAGGGCCGTCTGTTTCTACAAGTATTCTATCTCTGTTTGTTTCTGAAAGCAAAACTTGTTTATCTTTTGCATAAATCATAGCAGGACCATAAGAAGCATAACATCCAAATTCCATTGCTGTCTTTAGTTGTTTTTTACCACCAGCAAACCAATGCAAAAGTACTCCAGAAATGACATATGAAGGAAGAATAGAAAGTATTTCATTTAGTGTAGCACGCGAGTGAATTGAAACAGGTTTGTGTAGTTTTTCAGCAATTGAAAGCATTTTATGAAATACCATTTCTTGTCTTTTGAAACCATCTTGACTTGAAACATATGTTTTATCAAGACCAATTTCGCCAATTCCTGTAATTTGACTAGAATTTTTTTTTATTAATTCAACAACAGGTTCTAAATCATCATTGGCTTTTTCTGGATGAATACCAACAAATGGTAACACAAGTTTAGTTTTTTTGCTAAGATCAAGAGTATTTTCTGAAGTATCAAGATCCATCGATACGCAACAGGCACGTATCTTCATCTTTTCCATACTTGTAATAATGAACTGTGTGTCTTGTGAATACTCTTTATCAGAGAGGTGGATATGCACATCAGTGAGCCAGCTCATAACATGTCTTTAATTTTCTCCTTAAAATAGTCTGTAGAAATCGATTTGTGCGTAGGTTTTTTTCCACTCGAAGTCTTTTATCACAGATAAGAAAAATCACTTTATGACAGCATCAGAATTCGGCCTTTCTGCAATGTATCGTATTTTAAAAAAATCAGGTGCAGAAAGAGTAAGTGATGAATCCGCAGATGAATTAAGAAGGATATTGGAAGAAATCGGTACTGCCATAGCCAAAAGTGCAGTAGATATGTCGGTTCATGCAGGAAGAAAGACGGTCAAGGCAGAAGATGTCAGACTGGCTGCAAAACCATTTGCAAAATTCTAACCTAAAAGATTTAATTGTTCATCAAGAGCTTTTTTGACTGCGGTGAGGTGGCAGAGCGGCTATGCGTTCGCCTGCAGAGCGAATCTATAGGGGTTCGAATCCCTTCCTCACCTTTATCATGATTATATCATAATAACCAGCCTTTCTAAATACCGGATTTTCTAATCATTATTAGTTTGGCAGACAGAAACAATGGTCTATTAGAATACATTCCAGGCGCTCGTCCAATTTTGTTTCAGACTACAAATGGACAACCTCTTGAAGGGTTTGTACAAAACATACGTAACAGTATTAAAGAATATGCAGAAGATGCTCAGAGCGAAGTAGAAAAAGGGAATAATTTTTTGCAATGGGTTCTAACAAGAGTTTTTGAAGCAACAGAAGATGATGCCACTGATGCAATAGTAGATGGCGCAAATGATTTAGGAATAGACGCATATCTTCCAGTTGATTTTTCTGAAGGCACAGTGCGATTGTTTCAATCAAAGTATGGCACATCTCATTCCATGGAAGCAATTGTTAAATTCAAAGAAGATGTCAGAAACCTGGAAAATAGAGATATTACAAAGATGCGTCCTGAGCTTGCACGTCTTGTTACTCAGATACGTGAAAAGAATCTAAAAGTAGAGTGCGTATATGTAACAGATCAAAAAGTTGACTATCAAAACAGTGATTCTTTTGAGATATGCGATATTGATTCCATAGTCCAGAAGCTCTGGGATAGAATAAAAAAACCAGCAGCAGGGAAAAAAGCAACCATCAAACTAGAAAGTAAACTAAAGTACCACAGTACAATACTTGGTATTTTGAAATTAAGAGAGTTAACAAACTTTGTTACAAAAAATCGAGATTATGTCTTTGAATCAAACATTAGACAATGGATGCAGTTTAAAACCACGGTAAACAAAGGCATACGAGAAACGCTTCAAGAATCTCCTGACAAATTCTTCTATTACAACAACGGTATAACCATTGTTGTAAGCGACTTTGAAGAACTTGAGGATAATGCATTGATGCTACATGCACCTCAAATCGTGAACGGTGCACAGACATCAAACTCTATTTTAGATCATGCAAAACGAACTCATAATCTTGAAGGAAGTATCACAGTCACTGTAATTAAAGCTGCAGACGAGCGTGATCAAAACAACATTACAAAATATAGAAATTCACAGAATGCAGTACGGGGAAAAGATCTTGTTTCTTTGATGGATTTCCATAAATCTATAAAATCTCAGATGGAAAACTTTGGATATTTTTATGAGATTCAAGCTGGTTCGTTCGATAGTAAGACAAAGTCACAACAAAGTGAGTTTACTGGGGATGTAATATACAACAAATATCTCCCAGAAAGTCACAAGAAAGTAATTGTTGCAAAGGATGCAATACAAGCACTTGTAGCTGGCATAGAACAAAGGCCCACAGAATCATACAGTTCACCCGCCCAGTTTCTTCCGCGTGGAAGTAAATATGATGAGATTTTCAATGAAACCCTAAAAGACGATTGTAGAGTGCTTTTGTATCCATATCTTGTTAAAGAATATGCAAAAAAGATTCTGAATTATGGCAAGAAAGGTGGTCATAAGACAAAAAGATATGCTACTTTGTTCTTTGTTGCCACATACTTTAAGATCTTACATGAAAAAATCCTATCAACAAAAGGCGATTTTAAAGAAGATATCTCAAAGCTTGAACCCATTTTTAAGAGTGCTAAACTAAACCAAAGAATTTTGAAGCTGACAGATACAATTGTAACAAAATTCTTGGAAGACACTGTTGTTGATGATGAAATGGACGCTGCAAACACATATCATAATTTCTTTTCACATAATGTTTGGCAAGATTCTATGATACGAGTTATTGAAAAGAAGATAAAACAAGAAGAAGATGAGATTAATTCTATTAAAAAAATAGTTCAGGATCTTTTCTAAATTTTTTATACAAAAAGCGGCAGATGGGTGACCGATAGGTCTCTTGCAGGAGGTCCGCATCTAGCCATCCAGTCTACCGCAAGATTATTCCTATAAGAAGTACTATTTAACATGATTTTTATTACGAAAAAATTTGAACTGAATCAAATTGGAAACTAACAATGAAAAATGTTCTATATGCGACAAACCAATAGTAGATCACAAGTATTATCCAATGGAATCTTGGAACGTTAAAGGTGTATTATGTGGTACGTGTTATTCTCAAAAGATCGCCGAATTTTATCCTGGAACGCATGAAAGAACTAGATCCTAAATTTCTAAAATCCAACCTGTACGAATTTTATCAATATCGGAGTTGTCTCCAACTCCGGTAGCATATCGCCAAATAAAAGGTGCATTTGTTTCCATTTTGACTTTAATTTTGGCAAGAGATTCCAATTCTTGATTTAGATTTGTTGCAGTATTTGAACAACTTTCACAGAATTTGCATTTTTGATCTAATGTTACTGGTGAGGATTCAATGGTAGGATATGCTCTACATGCAAGAGGCCTACTCTCGTATATTCTGCATTTATAGCCTCCATGAGGCGATTTCTCCTCACTTTCCGTATCTAAAAATGGACAGGTATTACCATTTGATTCTCTTCCCATCAATTGATACGCAAGTATCTTGGTAGGTCCGTCAGATTTTTCATATGATACTCCAATACGCGGTAATATTACTATGTCAAGACGTAATTTTTTTGCAAGTGATTCAATTTCTTCTTTTTCATCAGGAAGAATCAGGACTCCAATTTTGCCAAATTTTATTGTTGGATAATATTCTCTTTCAATACAGCACTTTGAACAATCTTGTACACATTTAAAGTCCACCATTTTATTTTATCACTAGAAAATAAAACTCATTCTACGTTGTCTTGGATCTATTGTGATACAAACAATTCCGAGCTAGTTCGTCATCTTTTACCTGACTTTCTTGCAAAAATTTAATGTCCGTAACAAGCTTTTTCTTTTTAAAAAGTTCTACAGGAGATGACTCATTTTTTTCCCTGTATATTCCCATTCTAAGATAGGCTTCTCCATCATGACCTTTTTTAAATCGTTCATAGTGCTCGGATTTTTTTAGGACTTTGAAAAATGATTTGTTAGACTCTGGAAAAGGTGTATCACCTCCCATTACAAACCAATAATCATCGTCTACTTCTACAAATCTGATCTTAATTGATGGATCTACCCACCATTTTATCACATTTTCCCAGATCTTGTTTGCCTGTTTTTTGTCTGAAAATATAGGGAACACATTCATCCTTAAATCATAAAACCGATATCCTACGCCAATGAAGTCATCAATCCATTGGATCGCATATTCGTTAGGCAATGTAAACAAAGGCACGGAGATCGATATTTATCTGATATGAGTAATACCCTTATATCACCTCATCATACGTTTCATAGATATGGTAGCCTATAGGACTAGTATGCAGATAGTAAGCGACTTACTTACGGTTACCGAACAGAGTGGAGTAAGCGGCATTAATGTAACTTCACTTTTGACAAAGGCAAATCTGTCACATTCAAGACTAGGCAAATTCCTGAATAATCTTACTGGAGCTGGTCTTATTAACAGAATAGAGTTTGATGGAAAGAATGTTTTTGTTATAACTTCAAAAGGTAGACAATATCTTGAATCATACAAAAACTTCCAGAACCTTGCAGATTCCTTTGGTCTAGACCTCTAGTCATTTTTTAGATTTTCTGTCTTTTCGTTTCTGTTTTGCATCATATAGTATCATAATGATTGCACCGCCAAGTAACATGTAAAATATTGGGATTCGATCTCCCGCAAGTGCAATTCCCATACCTGCTATCAAAAAGACCAAGATAACTATCAGGTACTTGTCCATGTAAGAATGGAATCTCAAAACAATATATCCTTTTGAGTTAAACTGTCTTGTATTCTAAGGGATGAACACCAAATTACTTGAAATTATTGGACTTGCACTCATAGGAGGAATGATCTATGCAATGTTTGGTGGAGGAAAAGACGGTCCCATATGGCCACTTTTTTGGCCATGTGCAATAGGAGTTATTGCGATCAACGTATACCGCAGAAAAAAGAAAAAACGTGTAAATAAATAATTTTCAGAATAAATTTTTCGCAATCTATGATTTTGTTACAAACAAATAATCTTTTTATTAAAAAATTAATTAGAAAAAAGGTGATCGACAGATCTATAAAGGCGTACTTCTTCGTTAGTGAGAGAGAAACATGACTGACATTTCTAGATGGTGGAATGGTTTGGGAAAAGAATTAGAAATTGATCTTGAAAGTCAAGATGGTTTTAATGAAGATGTTTCAGCATAGATTTTTTGTATTTTAATTATAAACCACAAAGATATCTTTAAATTATATCACGAGATTGGTTTTAGAAAGAGAGTGTTTTGATGACAGAAAAAATTGATGTAGTTGGAATTAATGCACTAAAACAAAACGGCGCAAACGTAGACGAAATCACAAAGTTGTTAGTCTATAACGCATCAGTTGAATTCACAGCATATTATTACTTTACACTCCTTAGAGCTCACTGCACCGGCATGGAGGGCGAAGGCATTAAAGGAGTGATCGAAGATGCCAGACTTGAAGATCTCAGTCACTTTGAATCATGCATAGAAAGAATCTATCAACTTGGAGGAATGCTCCCTATTGATGCTACTGATTTTATCAAAATGTCAGGTTGTGAGTTTTTACAACTACCACAAGATAGAACAGACTTGAAATCAATCCTAGAAAAATGTCTGAAAGCTGAACAGGGAGCAATTATAAATTGGAATAAGATGTGTAATCTGACTCTAGGCAAGGATCCTACAACTTATGATATTGCAAAAGATATTCTAGCAGAGGAAATTGAGCACGAAGCTTGGTTCCTAGAGTTGCTATTTGGTAGACCGTCTGGACATATGCGAAGAAAGTATTCTGGTGAAAGACCTCACACTCGTAAGCATTCAAGATCATTAGATCATCTGTAACAATCAAAAATTGAACATCTTATTTTAGAAATTAAGCCTCGAGCGGGATTCGATCCCGCGGCCTAACGCTTACGAGGCGTTCGCTCTACCAGGCTGAGCTATCGAGGCAATGGTTCGCTTTCCATCAGAGTTTATAAAAAGCCTTTGTGCTTTTGATTCATTGAAAGTATCCATCTCCGGCGTCCGGGGAGTTTTTGGTGATGATTTAAACCTTAATGACATAATGAAATTTTGTAGAAATTTTTCTGTTTTGATCAAATCAAAAAAATGTGTTGTTGCACACGACACAAGACCTTCAAGCAAGATTCTAAGTGAGACCGCACTTGCGTCATTGATGGAAAGAGGGATTGATGTGTACAATTTGGGAATAGCTCCTACGCCTGTAATTGTTAGGGAATCCCGAAAATATGGTGCTGGCATTATGATCACGTCATCCCATAATCCTTTACAATGGAACGGTCTGAAATTTATCTTAGAAGGCAGAGGAATAAATGAATCTGAGCTTGAAGAAATTAAAAGACAACATAAATTTTCAAAAGAAAATATTGGTTCAGAATCACAAATCAATTCAAGTTACATTTCAGAGGCAACGAAACTGATCGGTAATGTAAAAGATGCACCAAAAATTGCAGTAGATGTTGGTGGAGGAGCAGCTTTTGATGTTGCACCCAATTTACTTCAGAATATAGGATGCAAAGTTATTACAATAAATGAAAAACCAGGAATTTCTTCACACGGTCCAGATCCTACATCTGAGAACCTCAATGAGCTAATTTCTGCTACAAAAAAGTGTGAAATTGGCTTTGCGTTTGACCTTGATGGAGATAGATTAGTGGTTGTAAAGGACGGTAAGAAACAGGCGCCAGATATTACTTTAGGATTAGGTGTTTCAAAGGCACTTGAATTAGGATACAAACGCTTTGTTCTCAGTATTGATACGAGTGTGTCAGTTGAAAAATTTATCAAAGAACAGGGAGGCCAAGTTCATAGATCAAAAGTAGGCGAAGCAAATGTTGTAGATTTGATGTTAAAGACAAATTCACAGGCGGGTGGAGAAGGAAGTAGTGCAGGTTTCATATTACCAGAGTTTAACATGTGTCGTGATGGTATTTTGACTAGTGGACTGGTTGCATCCATGCTTAAGACAAAGACATTTTCTGATGTATTGAAGTTCATGGAAGGATATGTGCAGTTACGAACAAAAGTTGATGTAGAAGATTCGTTTCATGAAAAAACTTTACAGATTTTGTCTGAGAAGATGAAAAACCAATACAGTCAGTTAATTACTATCGATGGCGTAAAGTCAATCATAGATGAAGACAGTTGGGTACTTGTAAGACAATCAAATACCGAACATATTATACGAATATCTACAGAATCAACAAATTTAGGAAAAGCACGATCTATTCAAAAACAAGTTTCAAAGTTGATAAATCAAAGCTATGACCAAGCTAGACGAAGTAAAAATAATTAAAATTTTTCAGCAAAGCTTTGGAAAAAAATCAAAGTTTGTACCTGAAGATGTAGAAGCACTCAGGATCGGAAAGATGTATCTTGTGACTAAATCTGACATGCTAGTTGAAAGTACTGATGTTCCCCATGGCATGAAAATAGACGAAATTGCAAGAAAAAGCATGGTTGCTTGTGTAAGTGATTTTTCAGCAAAAGGAGTAAAGCCACTGTATGCTACAGTTTCTCTTGCAATTCCAAGAGGGTTTTCTAAATTCAAAATAAAGAAATTGGCTCTTGGGTTTATGAAGGCATCAAAAGAATTTGGTGTCAAAATAATTGGTGGCGATACAAATGAGGGAAAAGAGGTTGTTATTGAAGTATCCATGTTTGGTGTTGCTCAGAAAATAGTGAATAGAAAAGGCGCAAAGATTAATGATATCATTATTACATCTGGCCCATTCGGATATGTTTCTTCAGGATTAAAGATCATTCTGAATCACTGTAAAGCAGATCATAATTTTACTAAGAAATCTAAAAAACAAGTTTTCGTACCAATTCCAAGATTGAAATTTGGTTTAGTTGTTGCACGATATATTTCATCTTCAATGGATTCAAGCGACGGACTATCCACCACATTAAACGAAATGAGTAGACAGAGCTCCAAGAAATTTGTAATAACAAAACTTCCAAGTCAGCTTGATGTTAAAAAATTTGCAAAAAGAAATAGAATTAGATTTACTGATCTTGTCTTTAATGGTGGTGAAGAATATGAGATCGTTGCAACAGTTTCGCCAAAGAATTTGACAAAGATTAGAAAGATTGCCAGAATCCAAAAGATTCCATTATTTGAGATAGGATATGTCACAAAGGGAAAAAATGTTATTTATCAACAAGAAAATAAAATTACAACCATCCGAGACAGAGGGTGGCTTCATTTCAAATCCTAATGTTTTTTAAACCCATACGGAGCTTGGAAAATGTTGTCTGAACAAGAAGTCAAGGAAAAATGGGGAGTTGCCCATATTTACAGTAGTTATAACAATACCATTGTTCACATAACAGACCTCTCAGGTGCTGAGACAGTAGCAATCAGTTCTGGAGGCAGACACGTAAACGCTGACAGATACGAATCGTCACCATACGCTGCAATGAAATCCACAGGTGCAGTTGTAGAAGCTGCACATGACAAGGGCTTCACAGGTATGCATATCAGAGTAAGAGCCGTAGGAGGTGTTGGAGCCAGAGTACCAGGTCCTGGTGCACAGGCAGCAATCAGGGCCTTAGCAAGAGGCGGATTTAAGATTGGACGAATTGATGATGTCACACCAATTCCACATGATACAACACGCAAAAAGGGCGGCAAACGCGGAAGAAGGGTCTAGCCCTCTACAAGTTTCATTCTTATTTTGCAGTTTTTAGATTCAAAGAATTTTGTTACAAAATCTGTAAATTTTTCTTGAAATGCTTTACCACTTGTATTCATTATTTGAGTACCAAATTTTTCTTGTATACCAGCAAGCAATTCATTTTTAAATAATATTTTGAAAAAAGTCCAACCAAATTTTTCTGCTGGGTTACTGAGGAGGAAACCATCAGTTACTCCACATGAAGATTGGAGATCTTTCATGACTGAATTTACAAGTTCTTTATCAGTTTCGTATTTGGTGGTAGAAATTTCAAAAACTATAGATCTATTGCTCATGTGGTTTTATTCTCCAGCTAGTAAATTTGGATTTCGAAAATTTCTTCTGTAAATAAATGCAACTATGCTAGAACCTACAAAAGTGGCAGACCAGTACAACCACAAGTCATCTATCACACCAGAAAGTATTGCAGGAGCTAATGAGCGAACGGGATTCATAGAAGCTCCTGAGATGAATGACAGAAAGAAAATATCCAATCCTACTATGCACCCTATGACAATACCGCCAAAGCCTCTCAATCCCTTTGTATGTACTACTACCATAATCACTCCCATCAGAAGGGCAGTGGCCAAGACCTCAACACCAAAGATAAGAGGCATAGAAAAAGAATGGTTTGGAGCGTTAGTGCCAAGGTTGGCTTCTGTTCCTATAACATGTTTCACAAAAAGGCTTCCCAACAAAGATCCCACTATCTGTGCAATTACATAGAGAGGCAGAAGATTTCTTGGCATGTGTTTTGTAATTAAAAACCCAATTGTTACTGCGGGATTGAAATGTGCCATAGAAATTTTACCAAAAGCGTATACCATTAAAGACACTCCCACAAATGGAGCAAACGCAACAAACTGTAGCCCAAGAGATCCCTGAGATTTTGCATCCAAGACTACTGAACCTGTGGCAAGTACAACTATGACAAATGTCCCTACAATTTCAGCAACAAACTTCTTTTGATTGGAAGATAACTTATTTGATAACTTCAAGATCTGCAACAAACTCTTTTATCTTTTTTTCAATTTCGTCTCTAATTTCTCTAACCTTGTCAATTGATTTGTCTTTAGGATCTGGTATTGCCCAATCAATTACATTATTGAGAAACAATGCGGGACAGGATTCTTTATCCATGCAACCCATGTTTACTATCTTGGTAGATTGATTCATCATCGCTTCAGAGATCATCTTAGGGGTTTGTTTACTGATGTCAATACCAACTTCTTTCATCACTTCAATTGCCAATGGATTTATTTCACTGACAGGTTGGGTACCTGCACTAACTGGTTGATAATTAGATGTAACATATTTTCTAAAGAATCCTTCTGCAATCTGACTCCTTCCAGCATTTTCTACGCACACAAAAAGTATATTTTTGATTTCAGACATGGAAGATTTATATAAATATTAGTTTATATAAATATCTATTAATATGAACAGCCTAACACTGCTCAAATGCATCTGTGACGAGACTCGCTTTAATATTCTTGAATTGCTTCAAAAAAACAAAGAGTTGTGCGTAAATGACTTCGTTTTAAACTTGAAAAAAGATCAACCTCTGATATCTCATCATCTAAAAGCGTTAAAACAATGCGGCATAATACGTTCTAGAGAAAATGGAAAAATGACAATGTATAGTATTGCTAACATGGAAACATCCAAACTTATTAACGACATTACAAAGGCAAGCAAAAAAATTGTGACAATATGTACTGATTCTTCTTGCTGTGCTTGAGATTATAATTTTCGATTATCTATTCAGCTTGATTTTCTGAACTTTCTTTGATAGATGTACTTTCCTTTAGTTTATCAGACCAAGAAACAAGCTTTCCGTCTTGTTCTATGTTTATTATAGTAGCTACACGAACGCGGATACCAATAGACCTGAAAAGCGTAAGTAACTTTCCACCATCGATTGTTTCTGTGACTTCGCCAGATTGAATTAGATCTGCAAGCTTGTCTACAACTAATTTAGTTTCTTCCGGAAATTGAGATTCTGCGTTTTGTAGAACTTCTAGACCACGATAACCAAGTTGTTTTATTAAAATCTCTCTGGGGTTTGGAGTACTAGTTTTTTGATCTTGTTTCGTTGCTTTTAGCTCTTCCTGTTTTTGTTGTAATGAGATGTTTTTTTGCATCTCCAGTAAACGTTTTGCCTTTAGAATCTCTAACTCTTTATCTTCTTCGCTCATCCTTTTATGACACCCATGGGAACAAGTTTTGCAACTTTAGTAGCTAGACCAAGTTCATGAGAAACATTTGCAACTGCATCTACGTCTTTGTATGCTTCAGGTGTTTCTTCCACAACTCCTTCTCTTGTAAGAGCTTTTATGAAAATTCCTTTGTCGCTAAGTGTTTTTTGTACTTGTACATCAGTATAGTTTCGGCGTGCTGCAGATCGTGACATTGTTCTTCCTGCACCATGGGCTGTAGAACCAAAACTTAGATCAAGCGAATTTGGTTTACCTAAAAGAATCCAGCTGGCTGTTCCCATTGAACCTGGAATAAAAACAGGTTGTCCCATGTCCCTGTATTTTTGTGGTATTTCATCTCTGCCTCCAGGAAATGCTCTAGTTGCACCCTTTCTATGAACCACGACAGATTTTAGCTGTCCATCAATTTTGTGTTTTTCGACTTTGGCGATATTATGAGCTACATCATAAACAAGTTTCATATCCAAATCAGATTCAGATTGTTTGAAAACACGTTCAAATGTCTTTCTTGTCCAATGTGTAATCATCTGTCTGTTACTCCATGCAAAGTTTAGTGCAGCAAACATGGCTTTTCTATAAGATTCACCTTCATCTGACGAGTTTGGAACGCAAGCAAGTTCTCTATCTGCCAAAGTTATACCGTATTTGCTAAGCGCTTGTTCTGAAACTCTAAGATAGTCACTGCATATTTGATGACCGAACCCTCTTGATCCACAGTGGATCAAAACTGTCACTTGTCCTTCATTGTATATTCCCATTCGTTTTGCAGCCTCTTTGTCATGTATTTCTGCAACTTTTTGCACCTCAAGAAAGTGATTCCCTGAACCAAGGCTACCAAGTTGTGGGGCACCGCGCTTTCTAGCTGTTGCTGATACTTTACCAGGATCCGCATTTTTCATTTGACCGTTTTCTTCACATACATCTGCATCGTCTTTAGATCCGTATCCATTATCAACTGCCCATTGTACTCCTTTTACCAATACTTCATCAAGTTGTGAAAAACTCAGTTTTATTGTTCCCTTTGAACCAACTCCAGATGGAATAGAGCTGAAAAGATCGTTAACAAGATTTTTTAATTTTGGTCTGACATCGTTTTCGTTAAGATTTGTTCGTAGTAATCTAACACCACAGTTAATGTCATAGCCTACACCACCAGGACTAATCATTCCATCTTCTGCATCCATAGCAGCCACTCCTCCTACAGGAAAACCATATCCTTCATGTCCATCAGGTAAAACTACAACGTGTTTTTGAACTCCTGGCAAAGTGGATACATTGATTGCTTGAGTAATTGTTCTATCTGTCATCATTTTTTGTAATAGTCCTCCATCTGCGTAAATGGTAACAGGAACTTTCATCCCACGATTTGAATCAGCATCAATTTGATATTGCATGTTACCAATTTTTTTTGGAATGAGTGATGACATCTAGATCAGTGAACAAACGTCGCTCTTGCACAATTTAAATCATAAGTAGGTTTATTTTCCTAATTCAGTTCAAATTCATTATGCCTATTTTACCAATTGATGGCGGACGCTATGGTACCAAAGAAATGCGTGAAATTTTTGATGATCAAAAGAAAATTCATTATCAGCTTGAGATAGAGGCAAGTGCAGCAGAATCTCAATCTGAGATAGGCGTGATACCAAGAGCAGCTGCTCAAAATATAGCAAAAATGGCGAGATCTGGGAAGATCACTACAAAAAGAGTAAAGCAGCTTGAGGCAAAAAGTGATCATGATACTGCCGCTCTAGTGGAAGCGTTAAGTGAGCTTTGTACTCCTAATGCAAAGCCTTGGATACACTATGGTCTGACAAGTAATGATTTAGTAGACACAAGTACTTCGATGCAAATTAAAGATGCGCTTGCAATCATAGAACCAAAGGTTGCAAGACTAGCAATCATTTTAGCAAAGCTTGCAATGAAATTCAAAGATTTTCCAGCTGTGGGAAGAACTCACGGACAACATGCAAGCATCATAGCATTTGGTTTAAAATTTGCAAATTGGGCGTTGGAAATGTCAAAACACATAGAAAGAATCGAACAGTGCAAAAAGAGAATTTTGATCTGCAAGACGCTTGGTGTTGTTGGAACGGGATCCCTTATGGGCTCAAAAGCATTAGAAGTTCAAAAAAGAGTTGCAAAGAAACTTTCTCTATATCCCGCAGATGTTACTACCCAGATTGTTCCACGAGAAGGATATGCAGAATATGTGTTTTGTATTGCATTAATTGGTTCCACATTAGAAAAAATTGCAGTAGAAATAAGAAATCTTCAGAGAACCGAAATTGGCGAAGTTGCAGAACCTTTCAAAAAAGGCCAGATGGGAAGTAGCGCTGTTCCTGTAAAGAGAAATCCTGTAAAAAGTGAGCGTGTAACTTCACTTTCAAAGATGCTACGAAGTCAGATTAATGTATCATTTGAAAACATACCATTATGGCATGAGAGGGATTTGTCAAATTCTGCAAATGAGAGATTTACTCTTCCAACAAGTTCTATCTTGTTAGATGAGATGCTAGAAGCAATGACAAAGATTCTTTCTGATCTTTATGTGAATAAGGACAAAATAAAGAAAAACCTCAGTATTACAAAAGGTCAAATTTTTGCAGAGTTTGTACTTGATGCCCTAATCAAAAAAGGCGTACCGCGTTTTAAGGCGTATAGAGACATACAAAGAGTAGCTTTTGCAGCTTCTGATTCAGAAATGGAGTTTTTACAAGCTGTAAAAAACGACAAAGCCATATCGGCACATCTAACTGAAAAAGAAATAGAAAGAGTTTTTGTTCCAGAGAATCAGCTTGGAGCATCCAGTACAATAATCAAAAATGTCTTCAACAAGGTAAACAGGACATGCTCTAAATTTACTTGATTTTCATCAAGGCTTTGTGAATAAGGGAACCATATTGAAGAGCTTTTTTACGCTTGAAAGCAGCTTCTTTTGGAACTCCAATCTTTAAACCAAGATCTCGAACAATATGTTTTCGCATTAAATCATCAGGTCCATGTATTTTCTCTTCAATTGGAATTTTTTTTACGAATGTTACAAATTCTTTTGAAAGAAAAGGTTGAAGTATCTTAACGCCAAATTCTGAAGCAATTGTGTTAACTGCCTTCATCATGTTGAGCTCATTTTCAATTTTTGATTCCATCAGATTCATAACACTTTCACCACCATGTTTTATTGCGTCTCTGTATGCATTGTAACCGCAGAAAAGCTCGTCAATTCCATTTGCTGTGAGTACTTTATCAATACCGTAGCGCTTTGCAAGTTTGGATATAAAGTAAAACGCAATACAATTTTCATTCCATGAGAGATTATCCGTTTTTATTGTTTTTTTGATCTGTTTTACTATTTCTGGAAATATTTTTGATGAAATTTTTTCAATTTCATGTTCATATCCAAATAAGTTAGATATTTCCTTAGAAAATTGAATATCATGAGAGTCTGCAAATCCTATAGTTAATAGTGTCACGTCATATCCAAGATCAGTACAAAGTTTTGCTAAAAGGGAGCTGTCTACGCCACCTGAAAAGGCAATGCCAATTTTTTTGTCATCGACTGTTTTTTGAATTGATTCATTCATCTTTTTGTGTAGTTTATCAAGCTCTGCCATTTCCATAGATTGTAAAATCCGCCCTAAGTTAGTTGCGATGTTTTGATAGTTAAATATGGGAATCGGTAAAAAGATTCATGGGTTTGACCAAATTATCAGATGAACAAATCAAAAAAGAATTAGAAGATTTGCCTGGTTGGAGTCTAGTCAATGGAAAACTACACAAGGATTTTGTCTTCAAAGATTTTATCGAAGCATTTGGGTTCATGAGCACAGCTGCATTACACATAGAAAAGATGAACCATCACCCAGAATGGTTTAATGTATACAACAAGCTCAAAGTTGATTTAACAACCCACGATGCAGGCGGAATAACTCAAAACGATATCAATCTTGCAAGAATTCTAAACTCTTTGATATAGACAAACATTCAATAATCTCATTTTTTGATTTTTTTGCTGTACAGAATTTATATACAGAAGAATATCAAAAAATTTCAAATGGTAAGTGGTTCAGCAATTTTGGATTCTGATTTCAGATATACAGATAGAAGGGGCAACCTTCTGAGAACAAGAACAGAGCTTTCCATAGCAGAGATTCTGTCATTTTTGGATATAAAATACGAATACAATCACAAGTTAACTCTCAAAGATGGAAAGAATGTTGTAGTAGATTTTAAAACAGAAAAAGGCCTCATTGAGGTAATAGATGACGAAGAGGACATAACAAAATACAAGGAGATAAAACGTGAATTTCCTGAAACTAAAATAATTGCAATTGGCCATCCAAAATTTACTGCACAAATAAAAGAATTAGAAGACGTTGTATTTTACAAAACAAGAGAGGTTCAAACGGGGTCTATTTTTATTGAAGACCCATCATTTGCATTTGATTATGCACACATTCTTCCATTAGTTGAAAAGTGTTCAATACTTCATGGACATACATCTTCTGTAATGGTTGAGCTTGTTGGTGAAATGGAAAATAATCTATTAATAGATTTTAGTGAAGCAAAAAAAATCATCAAAGAAATCATTTCTATTCTTGATCACAAATTTTTCATCAATAAAAAATATCTAATCAAAGAAGATAGTTTACATTACAAAATTGCGTTTGTTGGTCCAAAAGGCATGTTTGATTTACAGGTTCCAAAAGATACAACGTATCTACTAGAGGGTGAATCTACGGTAGAAAACCTATCCACCGAAATTATCAAGCTCCTTATTCCAAAGATGCCAGAAAACATAGAGGCAGTAGGAGTCTATATTTACGAAGGATATAACAAAGGAGCTCATATTCTATCACATATCTCCAAGTCTTAAGATATGGAACCCAAGATCAAAGAGACTGCGTGGAATCCAGATCTTGAAAAACAGATTCTAAAACAGTGGCAGGATTCCCATATTTACGATTTTAAACCAGAGGGAGATGTTTTTGTCATAGACACTCCGCCTCCCTATCCGTCAGGAAGGCCGTGGCATATAGGAGCAGCAGCACATTATGCACAGATAGACATGATTGCGCGAACAGCAAGAATGTCTGGCAAAAACGTCCTTTTCCCAATAGGAATTGACAGAAACGGTTTACCAGTTGAGATGTACACTGAAAAAAAATACAACATCAGAATGCGAGAAACAGAGCGCGGAGAATTCTTGAAGCTTTGCGCAACTGCGTTAGATGATCTAGAAGCAGAAATGATTCAGATAATGACAAATCTTGGCCTTAGTGGAAATTTTTTAGAATATTATAGAACTGATTCTGAGGAATATAGAACACTTACGCAGTCAACGTTTATTGAACTTTGGAAAAAAGGTTTGGTATATCTTGCAAATAGACCAAACAATTACGACTGGATTACAGGCACTACAATTGCAGATGCGGAAATAACGTACCAAGAAATTCCTACAAAATTAGTTCATATGAAATTCAAAATTAAGGATTCCGAAAAATCACTGATAGTGGCAAGTACCAGACCAGAACTTTTGTGTGCATGTCAAACAGTAATTGTAAATCCGGATGATGAAAGATATACTGAGTTTGTTGGTAAAAAAATAACAATTCCATTAGTTAACAGGGAAGTAGAGATCAGAACACATCCTTCTGCAGAAAAAGAATTTGGTTCTGGTACTGTTATGGTGTGCAGTTATGGTGACCAAAATGACGTTGCGTTATTTAGGGAACTAAAATTGCAAGAAATCATAGCCATTGGAAAAGACGGTCGTATGACCGATGTTGCTGGTGCATATATAGGACTAAAGGTAAAACAGGCAAGAGAAAAGATAGTCGAGGATTTACAGAATCAGGGATTCATTGAGAAGATAGACAACATCAATCACCGTACACCTGTCTCTGAGAGAAGTAAGATTCCAATTGAGATAATACCAATGGAAGAATATTATGTAAAGCAAAAAGATTCAATTGAGAAAATGAGGGAACTTGGTTCAAAGATCACTTTCCACCCTCCTATGCACAAACAGATTCTTATGAACTGGTTAGATTCTATTTCAATTGATTGGCCTATTTCAAGAAGAAGATACTATGGAACTGAAATCCCAATATGGTATTGCAAAAACTGTTCTGAACCGCATGTACCAGAACCGGGCAAATACTACAGACCATGGAAGGACAATAGTCCAATTACAAAATGTACAAAATGTGGTACAAATGAATTTGTTGGTGAAGAAAGAACTTTTGATACGTGGATGGACTCAAGTGTATCGCCACTTTTTGTTTCAAAGTATAAACGTGATAATGAGTTTTTCAAAAAAACTTATCCAACAACGATAAGACCACAATCAAAGGACATTGTAAGAACTTGGTTATACTATACTCTTTTAAGATGCGAACAACTAACTGGCAAAGCTCCCTGGTCTGAAGCTTGGATAATGGGATACGGCGTTGATGAACATGGAACAAAAATGAGTAAAAGCAAAGGAAATGTGGTGGATCCTTTACCAGTCGTGCAAAAATTTGGTGCTGATGCTTTTAGATTCTGGAGTGCAAGTGAAATTAATCTAGGATATGATTTTAGATGCTCAGAACAAAAAATTGAGTCAACAAAAAAATTCCTAAGCAAGTTATGGAATATTTCGAGATTTCTTTCTGGCTTTCCAGTTTTAAATACAGGAAAACCAAGCCCTGCTGACAAGTGGATTCTTTCTGAGCTTGACAAACTCGTTGCAGAATGTATGAAAGGATATGGTGAATACAATTTTTTCATTCCCGCTACTGCGCTTAGAGAGTTTACTTGGAATCTTTTTGCAGCGCATTATATAGAGATGATAAAGGGTCGTGCGTATGGAACAGGGTTTTCAGAAGAAGAACGAGATGGTGCCATATACACACTTCACAAAGTTCTTTCTACCTTATTGATTCTGCTTGCCCCAATAACCCCATTTATCACAGATTATCTATGGCAAAATCTCTATTCAGATAAAACCATCCACAAAGAAAGATTTGTAGAGAAGGGAAATCATGAAGACTGGACAGGGTTTACCAAGGAAATAGTAGAATTTAATTCCAATGTGTGGAACAAGAAAAAGGAACTAGAATTATCATTAAAAGATTCAGCTGATTATGAAATTCCATCAAACCTTTTACAGTTTGCTAAAGATCTGAAAGCGATGCACAACCTAAAATAGTTATTTTATAATCACCTAATCATTGAAAGCTGTTGTTATCAGAAAACATGGCGGACCAGAAGTTTTATCGTATGAAAACATACAAGATCCTAAACCAAAAAAAGGTCAAGTAATT
>JAHEYD010000121.1 GCA_023251795.1 Nitrosotalea sp.
CGAATCAAGCGTCAGCAAAGAAAGATACTCAGTTTGATAAAGATGGAAATCTTGTGGACATGCAAACAGGGGAGATTATTTCAAGTGCGGGTGGTCAAAATAGTCAAGAGGGTGTACAGAAATCACTCGACCAAATATCTTTCTTGCAAACAACCATTAACGATGCTAAAGGTCTAGTGGATGCTTCAGGCCCAAACATGATAAGTCAAGGTTTTGGTAATTTCTTTATCGGTAACACCAGAGCAAAACAACTTGCTAATAAATTAGACACACTCAAGACAAATCTATTGACATTAAACTCTGACCCAGCACTCAAAAAGTTCTTTGGCCCTCAAATGACAGAAAAAGATACACAGCTACTTATGTCAGCAGGTTCTACTTTGAATGCCTACAGCGCATCAGAAGCGGATAACAGAGCAGAACTTACACGATACTCAGAGTTGCTCAATCGTATGCAGACCGCTATACAAAATAGTGGAAAGACATTCGGACTTACACTTACAGGAGCGGATGGGCTCCAATATACAATTACAGACTAATATATGCCTCCAATTCAAATCACCAGAGCAGAATATGAAAGAAAGTTCGGGGTTAAACCGTTTGCTTCTTCCACATCTACCCTTGAAGATGAGAAACCAGCACCAATCCGCATAACACGGGCTGAATGGAACGCACTACAAGAACAATGGAATCCACAACCTCAAACGTATGCACAAGATGCTAAGAGTGACATAGCAGAAACAAAACAGGCAGTTCTCGCTACGGCAGACAGGGGAGCGACAGTATCAGGTGGTATTTCTCAGAGAGTTGCTTCTGGGGAGACTTCAAAAGCAAAAGGTATGTTCCAAAAGTTTGGAAACGCTCTTCTTTCAACAGGGGATATGGTGCTTGACGTTGGAATAGGAGCGGCAAAAGCTGTCCTTCCACAGAAAGCAGAGGATAGTGTAAAAAAATTCTTTGAGGGTTTTGGGAATAAAATCACAGAATACAATAAAGACTTTTACGAAAAAAAGGTATTGCCTGACCTACAATCAACTGACCCAGACAAGCAAGGTGCAGCAAAACTTATTGTAGAAACACTCGATGCGTATAAAAATGACGCAGACTTCCGTGATACCGTTAATGCTGCAGGTGGTATTGCTTCTTCACTTTTTGCTACAAAAGTAAAAGACGGAGTTTCAAATACGCTGGATACCGCAATCGACACGAGCAAAACAGCTATCAATACTGCAAAGGAAGTAGTCGACCCACTCGTAACCAAATTTAAGGAACGTGGAGTAAATAACGTAGTCAAGGAAATAGACCAAATCGAGAATAAATACGTCAAAACACGCAACGCAAACACCTACTCAAAAGATATAGAAGCATCACAACGCAGAATTGCAGAGTCAAACGTACTTGATGGAGCAGTTGATAACAACGGACTGATACAGACTAAAGTAGCTGGTGGAGCGATAGACCAGTACCGAGCACAGACCATAGACGGGTACGAGGACATCGTGAGGAAGAAACTTGCAGACACAAAAGAAACTATGCCATTTGCAGATGTAGGAAAAGCTCTCAAGATTGAAATAGGAAGAAGTGGACTTGAAGGTGCTGACCTCGTAACAGCACTCAAAAAGATAGAAAACGAACTCAAAGGACTCGCTGTTCGCACTAAGGGAAGTAGCATCATTGACCTCACCTACCTACAGGACGCTAAAATAGCTACCACACGAAACATCAACTATTTAACACCACCTGAGAAAGCAACGTACCGAAAAGCAGTAGCACGAGCATACAAACTTCTTATAGAGAAGAACAGTACAAAGTTTGATGTGAAAGCGGTAAACGAAGGTCCACTTGCACGGGCATACGAAGACATCGCTCGCTTAGAGCGTCTTGATGGTGCTAGAGCAGAAGGGGGGAGACTTGGTAAGTACACAGCTTCACTTGCAGGAACAGCAATAGGAATGGCTGCTGGGTCTATAGGTGGACCATTAGGTGCGGCAGTGGGTGGAGCTATTGGCGGGGAAGCAGCACAAGCGATGAAAGGTGCGGGTATGTCTCGTACATTCAAAGGCGGGGGAAAAGGACTCACACCAGACCCACTTCTTGTAAAGACAAAACTCAGTATCCCTGATAAACCAGTGAACGCAAAAGCAGGTATCAAAAAGACAAAGGAAATAACTGAACTTGAGAGTCAAATTGCAAAGAACGTAGCCGATCAAAAGAAAGCGATAAAGAAAGGCGACTTTGCACTCGTACAGGCATTAAAGGAAATATATCAGGTGCTTGTAGAGGAGCTTACAAAGATAATTAAAGACTTAAACGACAATGCTTCGCTCGGACTTTCTATAAGGAAAACGGTAACTCCTGAAAGTGTTGCAAAGAAAGCAGACAGTGCAGACATACAGATTCTTGCAAAAGTGATAGATGACCCTTCACTTGCTAAGACTGACCCCGATGT
>JAHEYD010000020.1 GCA_023251795.1 Nitrosotalea sp.
TTTGTCCTTCTATTCTGAAAGGATTAACTGAATTTACAGTATATCCTCCAACTTCATTTGCTTTTTCTAATGATGTTGATAAGGCGTCGTCAAAATTTCCCTTTATCTCAATTACTTGTGAGCCAAATTGAAACGCTTGGCTTAGTTTTCCTGGGGCGACTTCTCCTGCAGGGATATAAACATCACATTCCATGTTTTCATTTGCTGCATACATTGCGGCAGAAGCTGATGTATTTCCAGTAGAAGCACAAATTATTTTTTTTATCTTAACAAGTTTTGCATGAGTTACAGCAGTAGACATCCCATTATCCTTAAACGAGCCGCTTGGATTGTAGCCCTCAGGTTGAAGCCAGAAATTTTCATGCTCCAATCCAACAAAATCTGCCACCTTTGACATGTGATATGGCTTTGACAACCTGCCTTCTGCACCATCCATAGATACAAGATATTTAGAACACACTTCGGTATCTTCAGTATCTATCTGACAAAAGTTTATCAGTTCTCTAAATCTCCAGACCCCACTTTCATTAAAGATATTATTAGCATGATTTCTTCGTTTATAAAATACTTCTTTAAGTGCGGTTGAAGGATGTGTTTTGTATTTTATGTCAAGTAAATGACCCTGATCGCATTCTATTCTTATATCTGAAATAGGATATTCCAGACCACATTTTGGATCTATGCATTTTTGATAAACAGTTTGCATTATCTGATGATGAAGTCAAGTACTTATTTAAATCTAGAATTAGGCATTCTTTTGTAATCTGTTGTTTGCCCTCATCTCTATTTTCCGCATGATCGTCATACTTTGCTCTCAAAACCCTCATTGTGCTGTTAATAACCTTACATGTCTTTCCTATCATTGATTTTATTTCTTCATATTAATTCTCCCAAATTTTTCTTACTTTTCAATTTTAGAAATATGTCTGTTTAGAAATGTAACATACTACCATACAATAAAACAGAAATACTAGAACATTTTATGCCCATAATTCGAGAAGAAAATGATTCTTTCAGGACAGACATGGAACAAAAACTAAACTATAACAAAGTAAAGATGATCGAAGAAACCATGTTTTCGATGAATGGAATAAAAATATAGATAATTTTTAAAATTATATGGAATTTTACAAAATGGTTATTCTATTTTTTTGGTCCAGAACGAGTATGGAAATTAATACAACACTTACATTCATTTGTAATACACTCTTTTTCAGAAAGATGACCGCAAATACCACATTCACAATGAGTTTGCACATTAATTAATACAATCCTATAAGATATAACCATACAACGAGTATTTTTCTGATTTTTGACTCAAGAAATTATTACTTTTTTGATTTCTTTGTGGTTTTATACGTTTTACCTGAATCTTTGTTTGTTTTTGCACCTGCTTCAGGTTTTTTTGATTCGGCTGCCTCTTTTGATTTCTCTTCAACTACCTTCATTATTGACTGTATTACCCCATCCAAATCACTGTCTGAGACTTCGGGTTCTACATAAGTAGCAAGTTGATTTATGGTGTTAGAAATTGCTGAACTAACTTCTTCAAAACTCTCAGGATCCTCATAAGCTGCGTTATAAAGTACTTTAAGGCGACTAGCCTCCATAATTGATTGATCAGTAAGTCTTAGATTGAATTTTTTTCCATTTACAGTGATCTCTTGAATTATCATGTCTGCACTTTTCACCCTACTTTCATAAAGGTTTCTGTGTGAAAACAACTAATAACAGAATATGGCAGGTCAATTTTGATTGGAAAGAAAAGTCGCAAATAAAGCTCAAAGGCATTTTGTAACAGGAGTAAGCATGATAACCTCTAATGGTTATTTTGGCAAGAATGTCATGGCTGCTGAATGGACTATGCAGATTTCATACAATCCTCTTCTTATTGCAATTTTTCTACATGAAAGTTCCGTTACATTAAAAAACATTCGTGAAACAAGAGAATTTGGAGTAAACGTTGCTTCTGATAAACAATCAACACTTGTGAATATTGCAGGCGGATACTCTGGATCTGAAATCGATAAACTAAAAGTCAAAAATTCTTTCACATTTCTAAAATCAAAACATATCAAATCTCCAATAATCGCAAATTGCGCTATAAATGCAGAATGCCAGTTGTTTTTTATTAAAAAAATCGGAGATCATGTCATGGTGGTTGGCAAAGTAGTTGTTATACGATACGACGAAACGAAAAAACCATTATTGTATCATACAGGTAGATATTATCAAATTGGCTCCCTAATAGAACCATTTAGACAAAAAGTCAAAGTAAATAAATGCACGTTTGATTGGTTTTTAAAAGAAGCAAAAGGTAAATTTATCTTAAAATGCACCGGAGCTATAATAAAATCAGGTAGAAAAGTTCTATTTTTGAAGCATGTTAAAAACAGTATGACATATGGGACAATTCCATATCTAAAACCAAAACGTGGTGTTAACTATTTCCAATCTATACAAAAATATCTAAAAGGCCATGGGCTAAAAGTTAGATTAAAACCAGAACCAATCGTGAAAAGACTTGTTCTAGAAAATAAAAACAGGATCCAGAGAGTAAACTTTATTTTATTTGAAGGAACTACACGTAGCATTTCATCCCAGATATTATTGCAGAAGAAAGACGATGCATTATTAAAAGCGTTTTACAATTAAATTACAATATAATCTAATGCTATTGCATCGCTTATCAATATTGTATGACGCGTACTTAGAATGTAACCATTTTTGACATCAGTAGTTTGTATCCATCTATTTGTGGAGCTATAATGTCTTTTTTCTTTCATTTCTGTTTCAATTTCTTTTAAATCAAACTCAGCTTCTTCAATCTGTTGTGTTTGTAGATGTTTTATTGTTACAAGAATTTTTTTGACTTTAATTCTAATTCCAAATTTCCAGTTATGATCAGATGCGTCATCTTCTACCTCAAGTAATTTTATTTTGATCTCTTTAGTGCCTAATGCATCATGACTTATGAGACTGCGTTCATCTACAAAATCTTCAAAACTCATAAGTTATTTCAGATGTAGGGATTAAAGAAGGATTCGATGTCATCTGATTAGTTTTTTAATAAAAATGGCATCTGGTAGTCTTCTAGCTCTAATGTTTGTCTTTTACCATCCACAAGTGCATAGGTTTTACCATCATATGTACATACAAAATCAGTTATCTTGTTTGATTCATCCCAAGTTTTGTAAAATTCTCTTAGCTGTCGATGTTCATATTTTCCAATATCTATTCGCTTTTTTGAAAGAAATTTGAAAGCAATTATCATCCTTCTTGTTTCGTATCGTTCAAACGTATGTATCCATCTCAAACATCGAATGATTTGATCGTATGGAACGTGTAGTGTAGTACCAGTGCCTGATTTTGCCTCAATTGTAAATATTGTATTTGCCATATTACTTACAGCTAAAATATCTGGTAATGCCACACTGGGCGAACCCAGTCTAAATGCCTTCCAACTATCTAATGCGTTAAATCGCTTTACCAAAGTGTCTTCCCAGTTGTAGCCTCGTTGCCTTCTGGTTCTAGCAACCTTTTTGTTGCGTTCTGCGATAAAACTTTCTTTAGATTTTTGTAGTTTTGATTTGGTTATTTTTTTAATATTGCTTTGTATTTTTAACGCAGTCAAATTTCTAACTAATTCTTTATTAGATGACAATGTGATTACCTTATCTTATTGCATATAGAATAGTTGGTAATTATATAATCACCAAGCTAAAATTTGACAGAATACTCAAGGATAGAATTGTCACATATCGAAAATGGATTGATTTTAAAATTATTTTAGTTGAAAAACAAATTCTTCATTTCCATTATAACTACATTTTACTAATCTAAGTTCTTGATCAATTACAGGCATAATAGTACATTCTAAGGAACCCATTACTCGTATTTCATTTTCAAACTCAGCTATACAAAAAACAGTGTCATCTTTCTTTGAAAATTCAATAATCTTACCAGTACGTGAGACTGGTCTCCACTTTACTTTACCAAAACACCTACTACAATAATCATTTGGAGGCCATACTAGTTTTTTACATTTTTGGCATTCACTACAAACAAATTCTCCTTCTTTGAGCCTATCTTCAAACTTAGTCATGATTGCAGTATGAGTACAGACGATGATGTTGCAGCAGCTGACATATTTTGAACGAGACCTACCTCAGCTTGTGACATTTGCCTTTTTCCTGCTTTGCCTTGAAGCTGTTGACCAATTTCTACTATTTGTGCTATTCCGGTTGCTCCTAATGGGTGTCCTGCGCCTATGAGACCTCCACGCGGGTTTATTCTTCTATCCTGGGTTTCATACAAAGTTCTAACAAATTCATTTCCTTTTCCTTTTTTTATAAAACCAAGATCTTCCACTTCAATAATTTCACATATGGAAAATGCATCATGAACTTCTGCAACGTCGATATGGCTTGGTTCTTTTTTAGCCATTTTATAAGCCATCGACGCAGCATCTATTGTTGATTCCATACTTGCAAGTTCAGCATTTTTAGTAAATCCTGCAGACAGTGTCTTTTGTCCTATGCCTGTTATCCATACAGGGGTATCAGTAAGTTTTTTCACTGCTTCTTCCGATGCAAGCAATATTGCTGCAGAACCACTACATGGCAATGAACAATCCAAGAGTCTTACATCATCAGTAAGGTTTTTTGAGTTCATGATTTCATCAACAGAATATGTTTTTTCAAAATATGCATATGGATTGTCTAATGCATTTTTATGATTTTTTGCAGAAACAATAGCAAGATCTTCTTTTGACGTTCCATATTTTCGTATATGAGACTTTGTAAACATAGATGACCAATATATCGGATGTTTGTATTGACCTCTTGATTTGTCCCATTCTAATACCAGTCCTGGACTGTCAAACCTTTCTGCACCAACTACTAATGCTATGTCTGCTAAGCCTGAAGCAATATACGAAAATGCTGATATGGCACTATTTGCTCCAGAATTACACAAACTTTCTACAGAGTGTGAAATTTTTGGTGCAATTCCCGATATTTCTGAGACAATACTTGAAAGATATTTGGTATTGTCATTTGTAGAAGTCAGTACAACATCGATGTCTTTTTGTGATAAATTTGGCATACTTTCAAAAAGTGATTTTACAGCTAAGAGCATAAGCGAATCTATAGAAATGTCTTCTTTAGTGAATTTTGTAAGTCCGGAACCTGTTAGAGCTACTTTTCTCAAGATTTATCACCTGATAAAGTTGCTGTGAGTAGTTTAAAGGATGCAATGACATCACCTATTGGGTTGAACTGTATTATTGGGAGGGTAACTCCAGCATTAACAATTCTTTCTAGCTTTTTTACACATTCTTGTGGGGTGCCACATATCACTAAAGAATCAAGCATGTCATCTGTTACCAATTCATGATTTGATTTCAGTCCTGATTTCTTGAATTCATCGTATATGTTTTTAATTTCATTATTGAATCCGTTTTTTGCCAGAAATTTACGGTAAATCTCTCCAACAGAAATGTAAAATGCCAGAGTTCTTTTTGCTCTATCTATTGCTTTTTCTGAATCATTAGAAATACAAGTAATGATTTGACATGCTACGTCAATTTTTTTCTTTGATTGCATTCTTTGAATTGTATTTGTTAATTCTGTAATTGGCCTTAAATAGAAAATTACTCCATCTGCAATCTCCCATGTCAGATTAACCATTTTTTCGTTTACTGCAGCTAGATATATTGGAATACTTTTTCTTTGAGGTTTGATTAGTAAAGTGAAATTTCTCAAATGAAATAATCTACCATCATAATTTACTTTATTTCCAGACAGTGTGAGTTTGATGATATCAACATATTCACGCATTCTCTGAACTGGATTTGTGAATTCAAGACCATGCCATTCTTGTACAATTGGTTCACTGCTTGTTCCTAGTCCAAGAATGAATCTTCCATTTGAAAGTATGTCAACAGTTGCAGATCCCATTGCTATAAGAGTTGGAGTTCTAGAATAGATGTTAATTATTGAAGAACCGATTTTAGAATTTTTTGTTATTTGAGAAACAGCAGATAAGATAGAGTATCCTTCCATTCCCCACGTTTCCGGAATCCAAACAGAGTCCGGATTATGATTTGACAATATCTTAGAGCAACTCATTATTTCATCTACAGACAATAATGAGCCAAGGCTGTACGCTAATCTCATTTTATCACTTTTTGAAAATGAAGTCATCATAATGTCTAGCAACTATGTTTTTTGTACATTCTTCAATATCTTTATGCGAATCTATAGAGTACCAAAATGCCTTTGTAAATTTCACTGTAGATAATCTACCTTTAGCAGCAAATAGTGGAAATGTAGAATTTTCGATATTGCCTTTTTTCTGGATGTATTTTATAATTTCTCTTGAAAGATAGTATACTCCAGCATTCATCCAATATTTGGAAATTATTGGTTTTTCATCGAATTTTGCAATTTTGTTATCTACGATATCTGCTATGCCAAAAGATGTCCGTAGTGGAACAACTGCAACAGAATTTGGTTTTGATTGTAATTGTCTTGGATCAAGATCAGTTATGACGTCTCCATTCATCACGAAAAAATTGGGTTCGTCGATAAAGTGAGACGCGTTTTTTATTGCACCGCCTGTTCCCAATGGGACTTTTTCAATTGAATACCGAATTGTTACGCCAAGATTTTTTTTTGCTTTGAGGTAATCTTTTATCTGTTCATTTTTGTATCCTGAACAAATAACAAACTTTTTTATCCCAAATTTTTTGAAATATCTGATTTGCCATTCTATAATTGGGACATTGTTAATTGGTACAAGCGACTTTGGCACATAATCTGTAATTGGTTTTAGCCTCTTCCCAAATCCTCCTGTAAGAATAAATGCTTTCACAGATAGAACCCGCGGTTTTTGCAATAAAAAGGTTCATCCAAAAAAGTGAACAGATGCAACGCCAAAATAATAACCCGCAAGAGACAAAGAAATACTCCACACACAAGATCCCGCAAATGTGTAGATAAGAAATTTTAGCATATCCATCTTAAGAAAACCAGCTGGGATTGAGACCAATTCTCTAATTCCAGGCACCATTCTTCCAAACAAAATTACTTTTTCACCATGATGTGCAAACCATCTGTCGACCTTTTTCAGATGGTCATCTGTAATACGCGCATATTTCAAATATTTAACAAGTCCTTCTCTTCCAATCTTGAGTGCCATAAGATAAATTACAAGTGCACCAATAGTAGAACCAGCAGCTCCTGTGATTCCAAGACCTATTACATGAAAAAACGACATTTTATTCTGCGATACTACATATCCCGCCAATGGAAATATTGCCTCACTTGGAATTGGAGGAAATATTGTTTCTAGTAATGCAGCAGTAAAAATTCCTGCGTATAGATAATCTGAAACTAATGAAATAACCCATTGTACGAATGTTTCTATTGACATACTACGTGGTTTCTGTCATATAGTAATGAAGTTCAGTATAACATGCTACACAGAATTCTTGATCGTTAGTATGATCACATGAATGTGATTTCTTTACTTCCTTATTGCATTTGGCACAAATTATCATACTATGATACAGATACAGTTTTGAAGGATTTTTTGATTTTTATTGCTCCAAGCGCAATTATAAAAACTCCTACTGCGATAACTGGAGCAAACTCTGACGTTCTATTTTTGTCTGATTCCATTGTGCTAATTGATGATTGCATGGCAAGAAATGCGACAGAACCAATTACTGTCAAAAGTCCGCTTATAATAATTAAAACACCAAGTGTTTTAGAAGGAACTCCTTTTGAGATAAAATATGCAACTATAGGCAGTACCACTGATGGAATGCCTAACGCAACACCTCTGACTTTGTGGTCAAATGGTAGAAAACCCTGACCGGTCCCACCTCCACTAGCCGCATCTGCTCCATATATGACTAGTAATATTATAGAAATTGATGTGATGATGATTGATATTTTCATAGCCATAATGCTGTCGACGTATAAACATCTAATAAATCATTTTATTTATGAATGAATTTTATGGTTAAAGGCCATAAAAAGATAGTGAAAAATTAATGTAAAGTAGAAAATATTGAAAATTGCAAAATTCAGATGATTTAATAAAAATCAAATTAAAAAACACTAATTATACTAAAAACGTATCAAGCACAATAATAAAAATAATTGAATAATTATCCAAATTGATAATTTTCGGTGTTTTCTTTATATCTTCGATTTGTGATAAGTTTGACAGCAAATACGTATTTTTTACCAAATATCTCAACTAAAAGATGTTCTGGAATTTCTTTTTGTCTAATTTCAAAAACAGATTCATTTCTAATAAACTCCTCCTCTGGATCTAAAGTTTCAGTAAGAGTCAAATTTTCAACATTGTATTTCAAGTCCCAGATATTTCCCACATCTGTTTTAAGATTTAATTTATCAAATCCAAGAGAGCCGCCAATGATTTTATTACTTGTTTTCAAAAGGTTCCTGAATTTTATTATGACTTCATATTGCTTTTTGTTGTCTAAAGGATTGTTACGCTCATAGCCTTCCACTCGAGCAAGTCCGAGAAGTGTTATTTCAATACTGTTTGCTGTCCAAGAATAGGGTAAACTAAGAATTTCAGATTCAGTTTTAAATGTAATATTTTCTTTGTCATGCTGTTCTGAGACAGACATATCTGGTGGTGACTCAGTTTTAGGCCGCTGCATATCATTCATCATTACATTCTTCATAGGATTTGTTTTCAAGTTTGTTTTCTCAAATAGTAATGAGAATTCATTAAAAACCTGTTTTCCGCAGTTGTAGCAATATCTATCAGTTGACGACATCTTATATCCACAATCGGGACAAAATGGCATGATATTTCTTAACTCGAGGATAAATATGGTTTTACTTGTATTAATAGATAGATTAAATCTAAAACAGATAAGGAGTATGTACTTTCATGTTTGAATTTATGTTTGAGATTTCCAATATTCGAATATTATCTGCTTTGATAATGTTGTCAATAGCAACAACCATAGATATATGGAAACGAGAAATTAATGATATTTTATGGATTGTTTTTGGAGCAATCTCAATTGTATTAATTTTCTTTGAACCAAGTATAACTAATTCTATAATAAACATCGGAATATCATTGATTATTGCTCCTGTAGCACTTCTGATCTGGAGGTTTGGAATTTTTGGAGGTGCAGATGCATTAGGATTGATAGTTTTAGCAGCACTTGCACCACAACTCAGTTTATCAGGAAATACAGTAACGCCATTTACCACCTTAACAAATGCCATAATAATTTCTATCACGCCAATCTTTTTGAATTTAATTCGAAACCTCATCGCAATATCTAGACACAAAAATATTTTCGAGGGATTTGAAGAAACTAGATTAAAAAAGATATTTGCTGTATTTTTAGGATACAGAGATAAATATCCAAAATACAGTTTTGCAATTGAAAAAATAGAAGGAAACCGCAAAAAGATTGATTTTTCTTTTCATCATGCTGAAAATACAGAGTTTTGTGATAAACCAGATACATGGGTCACTCCAGGCATACCATACATACTTTACATAACTGTAGGATTTGTAGTACAACTTCTCTTTGGAGACATTATTTTTAACATAGGTAATTTTTGGTGAAAGATTTCTCTACACAACTTTTTATATTGAAAACATCCTTTCTACCTACATGTCATCTGATGATGCAGACATAGACGATGATCTAGTTGAAGTCATAAATACTATGGAAGCTCTGATAGACGAAGCAGTTCAAGTGTATGAACTAGATAAGGAAAAAGTAAACGTAATAGATGAACTATACAATTCTTTAAAAGTCATAACAAGCTTTCTTGGTTTTTCAGTCGATTTATATCCAGAACTTTTGAACCTCCCACCAGGCTCTAAAGCCGTACTTACACCATCACTTGATGTTGTGATAATAAAGCCAAACTTCAAATCAGAAACAAAGAGTTTAGATCAATTTTCACTAGATGAGGTAACAAACATCTTAAAGTATGGCAGTCCGACACTAATTAGCATGGCAAGAGCTGATAGAACATACAAAAATAGACGAATTTCATTCTTAAAAAGTGCAACAGCAAAACTAAAAAAATTATCACACACAAACGTTGATGACAATGATATGGCGAATAATTTAAGACGTATTGAAAAAGTTAAAAGTTAATGCAGATAGGAAAATTAATGCGTTTTGCCACAATTAATGAATTACAGTCATCATTAGATAATCATCTTACGGAACTGAAAAAGGGAGCAGAGAGTACTCACAACTAATTGGTTTGAAGATGAGATCCAATGAAGCTGATGAATTTTCAGACCTTGCAGAGCTCAAAGAATAATTAGAAGAACAGGCGGATCCAAAAAAGAAAGAACATCTAAAGAAACAAGGAAAAAACAAATTTAGGTTTTATTGAAGCCGTTTGTTTAATAGAATTTTTGCAATTTCAGGTCTAGGCAGAGCACAATTGCTTTTCACGTATTTCGGATAATTTTTCTTTTATCTCAGAAATTTTTTCTCCAAAATTTAATTTCTCTATTATTCCATCGAGCATATTTTTCTTTTTAAGAATTATTAAAGATCTTCCTACTGCAACAGGAATTATAATATAAAGAATGTTAATTCCCATTACGTTAAACATGTCATTTCATGTAGCTATAATTTGCAGAATATTTAGTTTAGGAGATTTGTCGTCAAGTGATTCCAGATTTACTTTCTCTAATGATTATTTTTCCGATACAAGATAATCCTTTGTGGATATTCTAACATCACATGTTCCCTGCAAGTCTGAACGTGTCATGGTTTTTGCATATTCACATTTTTTGGGGTCATTACGGTCATCTAGGTTGTAATTTTATCTTATTACATACACAACTTCATTATATCAAAAACACCCTTTTTCACCTATATGTCATTTAGTGATACAAACACAGACGATGAACTAGTCGAAGTCATAAAGACGATGGAACCTCCGACATTTGTAAAATCAGCCAAGTCAAGAGCCAAATTCTCATACAAATCGATCTTAAATGAAGGAGTCAAATGAGATGGAGCAATCAAAATCTGATAAAATTTCCTCTAAAGAATTAGAAAATTTACAGGAAGTTGACAATACAGTTGAAGGAATTAATGATACACAATCACATAAACGATCAGATCGATCAAAACTAGTTAACTCGCGCACAATATATCCCACCAACAATTCTACCAAATACACTGAAAATAAAATGAACCACGAACAAATAGAAATGACAGCATTTGATTCAACTCCAGATTCTGGAATGTATGATTATAGAATGTCGTTGGAGAAACTAAAGGACGAATTATCAAAATTTGGTCTTACTGCAAATCAATCAAAGGTCTACATATATTTGGGAAAATACGGTTCCAAGACTGCACCGGAGGCATGTAGAGCATTAAAAATACCAAGAACTGAAACTTATCATTTGCTCACTACTTTACAAAATAAGGGAATAGTGTCTGCCACATTCCAACATCCAATTAGATTTTCAGCTTTGCCACTTGACAAAGCAGTCTGGGTACTAGTAAATGCTGAAAAAGAAAGAGTAAAGACATTAGAAAAGCAAGAAAAAGGCATAGTAGAGCTATGGAATGGCATTCCAGATTTTAAGACAGGTCCTATAGAAGCAAAAGAAGACAAATTCCAGATGCTACAAGGTGTAAACCAGATCAATAGTAAGATACATGAAATGATTACAAAACCGTCAGAAGAAATTCTTATCCTAGGTTCTGAAAAAGACTTTCTAAGATTTTATCACTCCGATTTCTTGACACCATTAAATGACGTCAAATTTGATGTAAAAATACTTACATCATGTTCTGAAAAAACACTTTACATATTTGATGAAGCCGATAAAACAGATATAAAACTAATGCCACCTGACGTTAAAGAAGACATTTGTTTCATAATCAGAGATAATGAACTGATATTCTTTATGAAGAACGCAAGCCAGCCTGCACAAAACTCTATGGCTATGTGGACAGATTCTATTGCAATGGTTCAATCAATGAGGCTATTGTTTAATTCTATATGGTCTAAATCTAAAGGCATATATCTATAAACTAGGGCGTCAGCCTTGGATGCACCAGTTGTAATCCTGCGTCACTTAGTTTCATAGGATAAATTTGTTCACTGTGTCGAACTCCTCTCATTTTAAGAACCTGCAGTGTTCTTTCCATCGCATTTTCTCTTTGTAAATGGTGGAGTAGTATAATACCAGAAGCTACATACCATTCTATTGGAATCTTCTCAGCTGCACTACTTTCTGATATTAATATTGATGTACAGTGTCTGTCTTCTAAAGCTTGGAGCATTCCCTGCAGTCCCTGCCTCACATAGAACTTGTTTGCATATTGCATTGCAAGCACGGTAAGAGAATCCACAACAAGACGCTTTGCGCCTATTCGTTTAATACTGCTTACGATCAGTTGCGTCAAATGCATAAATGGAAGCGTTTCTCCTCTGTAAAGTGAGTCATCTAATTCTACAAAGCCTTCTTCCATTTTAAAAGGTCTGGCATCAATAATTAACATTTTCCCATCATCGATGAGTTTTTGAATGTCCCATCCGTACATTTTAAAATCATTTTTTATTTCACGTGGACTTTCAGCTAAGGTAACATATACTACTGGTTCATCAAAATCTTTTGCGCCAACATAAAGATACTGCATTCCAAATGTTGTCTTTCCACTACCTGGCGGACCTGACAAGACAATTGTTTTTCCTTCTCTAAATCCTCCAGACAGAATCGAATCCAATCCTGGTATACCAGTCCTAACTTTAATCGAAGATTCTATCACACAACATTGTCTCACAAAAGTCTATTTAAAGAATAGTAACACGTATCAAGTAACTGTTTCCATTTGTGGTCCATCTCTTTTTGAATTAATAACACGTATCAAGTAATTGTTTCCATTTGTGGTATTATTTTGTAACCAAAATTTTTAAAGTTCAAAAAAGGATGAAACATAATTTACAGCTAACAATTTTAAGACATAAAAAGATAGATCAATTGTTGACAAAGATTCTTGGAATAATAGGCGGTGGACAACTTGGCATGATGCTCACAGAAGCAGCGAAAAAAATGAGCGAGTATATTTCTGATGTAATAGTATTAGATCCAACAAAAAACTGCTCTGCTGCAAAAGCAGGAGCAAAACAAATCATTGCAGATTTTAAAGATAAAAATGCCATTGTAGAACTATCCTTACAGTCAGATATCATAACATATGAAATAGAATCTGGAAATAGTGAGGTTTTGGAATCAATAAATTCTGGGGTAACAATAAATCCTGCTCCTAGCACTCTGAGAATCATTCAAGATAAATACTCGCAGAAGAAATTCCTGCGTGAAAACGGTTTGCCAGTAGCAGATTTCGTAGTGATTGAATCATTTGATGATATCAAAGAAAAGATCAAATTCTTCGGATATCCTGTGATGTTAAAGGCTAGAAGAGATGCGTATGACGGAAGAGGTAATTTTAGGATAGAAAATCAAGAACAGATAACATATGCATATGAGCAATTTAGTGGCAGATCAATGATGCTTGAAAGAGTAGTTGATTTCCAAATGGAAGTATCAGTAATTGCTGCAAGAAATACAAAAGGACAGATTGCAACTTATCCTGTCGTAGAAAACATTCATGAAGAAAACATATTAAAAACAACAATTGCGCCTGCTAGGGTTAGTAAAAAAATTTCTGAGGAAGCAGAGAAAATAGCCACAAAAACAATGGAAGTATTACAGGGGGCAGGTGTATTTGGCATTGAAATGTTTGTAACAAAAGATGATAAAGTTCTCATAAATGAGATAGCTCCAAGAGTACATAATTCTGGACATCACACTTTACAATCCAGTGAGACGTCTCAGTTTGAACAGCATCTAAGAGCAATCCTAGGATTAGATCTCGGTAAAACTGATCTGTTACATCCTACAATAATGTGTAATATCTTAGGACCTAGAGGATTTCAAGGAAAATACAAACCCATAACAATTGATCAAAATAATGGTGTTTATCTAAAGATGTATCAAAAAGATGAAGCAAAACCTCAAAGAAAGATGGGACATTTCAATGTAGTTGATGTCAATAATACAAAAGATATCAACATGCTCCTCAAGAAAGCTGAAGAGATTAAAAGTTTAATAAAATTCAATCCCGTTTGATCGTATGAGTTATTCAAAAAAACCACTGATTGGAATTATCATGGGTTCAAGTTCAGATAGCAAAATAATGCATAGTGCTGCAGAGATTCTTGCCGAATTTGGAGTAAAACATGAGGATCAAATCATTTCTGCACACCGAACTCCAACAAGACTTTTAGACTATGCAAAACATGCAGAGAAAAGCGGATTCAAAGTGATCATAGCTGGCGCCGGAGGATCTGCACATCTTCCAGGAATGATTGCCTCACATACAATAATTCCAGTAATAGGAGTACCAATAATGGTTTACAATGACAAATCTGGAAGTTCAGATCGCTTCAAATTTTCAGCATTTGGCGGGCTGGACTCACTTTTATCCATATCCGAGATGCCAACTGGATCTCCTGTTGTAACTGTTGGGGTAAACAAGGCAGCTAATGCTGGTTTGTATGCATTGAAGATACTTGCTAATGAGTTCCCAGAACTACAGAAAAAACTAAAACGACATAAAGAGAAGCAGCATTATTCTGTAATTAAGGAATCTGAAGAAATGAGAAAGATCGGTTTATCCAAGTTTGCAAAGAAGAAATACAGGATGTAGTATATTTTGCACAGTTGGAAATAAAGAAAATTCTTTATAATTCGATTAATAAGCATGGCCAATACCTTGTTTCAGATATTGCACAGGGTAAAAGCTCTGAAGTCATAGAAACCATATGTGAAGAATGTAAAGACCAACTTGATGAACTGTATGGCAATAAATCAGAAATTTTAGGAATATTTGCAGAAGGGCTGATTCATTACCTATTAACCACTGCACTAATTCCAAGCCAGCGAAAGATTACTTTCAATGATGTTTATGTAGATGTCATAATACCTGATATTAAAATTCTAGGCACATCACCACGTGATGCATTGATTGTATCATTTCCAAAAACAAATGATGTCCTTACAATAAAAAACAGATTAGCCGAGATTGTCAAGATTCAACCAATTAAAGAAAACATATGGTTTGTTTTAGAAAATGAGGTAGACGTAGGAACCAGAATATATGTAATCAGCAATAAAGGAGAACGCCTATTTTCAAACATAATTAATGACATAATTGGTTTTCTTACAAATAAAAAGCAGTCAAAGCTTAAACTTTTTAGGATATGAGTGATTTTACGTCGAC
The DNA here is from genome assembly GCA_023251795.1 of Nitrosotalea sp. Lineage (GTDB taxonomy): Archaea > Thermoproteota > Nitrososphaeria > Nitrososphaerales > Nitrosopumilaceae > UBA8516. The sequence continues at coordinate 15,350 of JAHEYD010000020.1, forward strand.
TTTTTTTCCTACCATCTCAATCATAGTATCAATTTTGTTATAATCCTTTATGAATGGCACTACACCTAGAATATCTAATCCAGTAATCTCATGTAATGTCATAGGAGCATTTTTTTCTGCAGCTGTTCCTTTTTCATCAAAATTGTTTATGACAAGTCCTTTTACTTTGATACCATAATCTTTGCATAATTGATACGTCATCATCGTATGATTTAATGTTCCAAGAGTTGCCCTTGTTACAATAATTGTTTCAATACCCATAGCCTTTATCATATCAGCCACAAAGAAATTTTTTGTAATAGGTGTCATTATCCCCCCTATTCCTTCTACTAACAATATATCATGAATAGAGAGTAATTTTGTAAATGTTGTAAGGATTAGTGGCATATCTACAGGCAATGACAAAAGTTTTGTTGCATCATATGGTGAAGTCGGAATGGGCAGAAATACAGGATTTATCAATTCTTCTGAATCTTTTGTTTTTGAAGCTTCCACAATAATATCCACATCTAATGATTTGGATCCTGTTTTTTGTGGAATGCCAGATGCAATGGGTTTCATTACCCCTACATTAATACCAAGTTTTCTCATTGAACCGGCAAGACCTGCAGTGATTGCAGTTTTTCCTACCCCTGTATCAGTGCCAGTTATGAAGTACGCTTTCAAGACCAACATCCTTTACAAAACATTCCTTAAGAGTTCACCGTACCATTATTAATGCCAAAGCCAGACTTGCACTAAATGAATTCCAAAGAATACGTATGGCATCCTTATACACAGATGAGAGAGTGGAAAGAATTTGATGTAATAACAAAGGGAGATGGAATGTGGCTTATTGATACAAAAGGCAATAGACTACTTGATGGAGTTGCAAGCATGTGGTGTAATGTCTGGGGACATTCTAAAAAAGAACTTGTAAATGTCATGATAAAACAGACAAAAAAATTACAACATTCATCATTATTCAACCTTACAAATGATCAGGCAGAGTTCCTTGCTGAAAAGCTTGTCAAAATATCTCCTGGAATGAACAAGGTATTTTATTCTGACAATGGTTCTACGGCGATGGAAATCGCCATAAAAATGGCATTACAATATTGGCAAAACATTGGAGTAAAAAATAAAACAAAAATCGTTTCGTTACAAAATGGATATCATGGCGATACAATCGGCTCCATGTCTCTTGGTTATATTCCACTATTTTTTTCAAGATTTAAAAAATTACTTTTTCCAGTAATTAGAGCACCTACTCCAGAAAAATACAGGATGCCAAAAGGTTTTACTTTCAAAGAATATCAGGGATTTTGTATTAAAAAAATAGAAAACATATTTTTAAAAAATAATGATATTGCAGCTTTTTTTATGGAAAGTGGTGCACAGGTAGCAGGAGGAGTTGTAATTTATCCACAAAACTTTCAGAACAAAATTAGTCAATTGTGCAAAAAATACAACGTATTATTTGTATTAGATGAGATTGCTACTGGATTTGGCAGGTTGGGCTCATTTATAGAATATCAAGCACAAAACAGCAAACCAGATATCGTATCATATGGAAAAATGCTTACAGGTGGATATTTGCCCCTTGCAGTCACTCTAACTAATAAGAGAATTTACGAGTCATTTCTTGGCAAATATGATGAGATGAAACATTTTCTTCATGGTCATACGTTTACAGGCAATCCTCTTGCTTGCGCAACAGCCCTAGCTAACCTTGAGTTGTATAAGAGAAATAAACTAATTTCGAAAATTCAAATGGGTGCTAAGCAATTCGAATCACGAATTTCAGAAATTAATGAATTGAGTCTCGTAGGTGATGTCAGACACAAAGGAATGCTCATGGGAATTGAGCTTGTAAGTAACAAAAAGAAAAAGACTCCAATTAAGCCAGAAAAATCAGTTTATAAGAAAATTTTTGTTGAGGCAAAAAAACACAAAATATACTTACGTACACTTGGCAACATTGTGATGCTTGTACCGCCACTTGCTATTTCAAAAAATGAATTGGATTTCTTACTTGACGGTACCATAGATACGATAAAAAAAGTCACGAAGGTAATCTGATTATCTCCTTCGTGCCTTTCTAAGTTTTGCACCGAGCTCTCTAATTATTCTATTTCTTACAACTAATGAATTCTTCAAACGCCTTCCCTCTCTTCTTGCCATATCACGTTCTCTTTTTGCTCTGTTAAGAAGTGCGTGTATGGTGATCATTTGTTTGCGAGTTGGCGCTGGAGTTGCTCTTCGCTTTGAACGTTTAGATCTTTTTGATCGTCTTTTAGACGCCATGAGCAGTCTGCATACTAGTGATAATTAAGTATGGCGTATCAATCGTTTTCGACTTGAACCGTCTAGATAATATTTGTTTTATATCATGAAATGAAATGAATTGTTATGCCACAGATACGTCAATGTCCAAACTGTAAAAAAATACTACAAGTAAATGAAATTCACAATTGTATACAAGAAACATCAAGGTTTCTAACATGTAATAAATGCGGCATGAGATACGATCCTAAACGAGGACATATCTGTCCCACCATGATAAAATAAGATAAAATTAACATATTATTTTTCAGATAAAAAGCGTAAACCCTGAAACTTTTGCTGGTTTACAAATAAGATAATCTTAATTAGTACAATATAGAAATGACGCATTATGAATTCAGAACTTGAGTTTATTACTAAATGCAAAGAGAAAGTTCTTTCAGGTCAAAAGATCTCCCAAGAAGAGTCTAGAATTCTTATCAACGTTTCAGATGATGTACTTGAATATCTCTCAGATGCTGCAAATGAAATAACAAGAAAATTTAATGGTGATTTAGTTGATGTTGAAACGCTAATTAACGCAAAAAAAGGAAATTGTCCTGAGGACTGTTCATTTTGTTCCCAGTCTGCATTTTACAAATCAGGAATTGACACTTACAAACTGTTACCATCTGAAATTATAATTGATAATGCAAAAAAAGCAAAAAAAGATGGCGTCAAAAGTTTCTGTTTAGTATGTGCATGGCGTGGCCCATCAGAACACGATTTTGATCAAATCTGTGACATTATACAAAAAGTTAACGATAAAGTCGGCATAGAAGTGAATTGTTCTCTTGGATTTATAACAGAAGAAATGGCAATTCGTCTTAAAAATCTTGGAGTTAAAAGATATAATCATAATTTGGAAGCATCACGAAGTTTTTTTCCAAATATTTGCACAACACATACATATCAAGATAGAATCAACACAGCACTGATTGTGAAAAAAAATGATCTTGAGCTTTGTTGTGGGGGAATTATAGGCATGGGAGAATCAAGAATGCAGAGATTAGAGATGGGCCTTGATTTATCAGAATTGAATCCAGAAGAATGCCCAATAAATATACTAGTACCACAAAAAGGAACGCCCCTTGAATCCCAAAAAAAATTATCACTTGATGAAATACTTCGTACAATTGCAGTGTATAGATTTTTGATGCCAAAGACCATACTTAAGATAGCAGGTGGTCGTGAAATTCATCTTGCAAATGATCAGGAAAAAGTTCTTCTTGGAGGTGCAAATGGGATTATTACTGGCGGCTATTTGACAATAGGCGGTAATACTCCAAAAGACGATTTGCAAATGATATCTCGAATAGGGCTTGAAGCATAAACTTGGTTTTGTAAATTCCAATCTCAAAAAAATAAGAGATTGGAATCTATATCGAACATTACAATATGGCCGTACTGAAGGTCCATACATCATATTCAAGCGTAAAAAATTGATCAATCTTTGCTCAAATGACTATCTTGGACTAGTTACAAATCAGATTTTGAATAAACAGTTAGAGTCAAGCTCAAGATTGGTTGCAGGAAATGATCCTTCGTTTAAAATTTTAGAGGAAAAACTTGCGCGTCACAAATCTCAAGAGTCTTCATTAATTTTTCCTACAGGGTATATGGCAAACTTAGGCACAATCTCTACCCTTGCACAAAAAGGCGATGTGATTCTCAGTGATGAACTAAACCATGTCAGCATAATTGAAGCTTGTAGATTATCAGGGGCGAAAATTACAGTCTACAAACATGATGATATGATAGATTTAGAGAAAAAGATCAGACAAAAGGCAAACCGTAAGTTCATTGTAACAGAGGGAGTTTTTAGTATGGATGGAGATTTTGCAAATTTAAAAGAAATCTCATACATCGCAGCCAAAAATGATGCCATACTTACTCTAGATGATGCGCATGGGGATTTTGTGGTAGGTTCAGATGGGAGGGGCACTGGTCAACATTTTGGCGTTGAAAAAAATATAGATCTGTATGTAAGTAGTTTAAGTAAAGGGCTTGGAGCATTTGGCGGATATGTTGCTTCAAAAAATAAAGTAATTGAATTTTTGATAAATAAATCAAAGTCTTTTATTTATACTTCAGCTTTACCAAGCATTCTTGTCGATCTTGCATTAAAACGATTTATTTCAAACAGAGAAAAACAAAGGAAAAAGCTTTGGAAAAATATTCGCCTTATGCATTCAGGTCTAAGATCTTTAGGATATGAGATTAATTCATCAAGTCAGATCATTCCAATCATAATAGGAAATGAAAAAGCAGCGTTAGACTTTGGAAGATATCTTTTTGAAAATGGGATTTTTGTACAACCAATTCGATATCCTACAGTAAAGATGAACACAGCTAGAGTGAGAATTTCCATTACTGCATGGCTATCAAAAAATCATATCGAAAAATCACTTGATGTGTTAGAACATGCAAGTAGAAAATTTAGAATTTTTTAGAGGTGACTCAGACGAGCGGTATAATTCAAGTACATAGCTATTGCAATTATTGCACCAAAGAGAAGTCCAACTATTATCATTCTTTTATTCATGAAATTTGGTCAATACATCAAGAATAAAAATTGATCCTTGATTTGGAGTAGATTTGGAACAATGTATTAATAAAAAAAGAGCCAATTCAAGTTGATGCCAGAAATATCAATAGCAATAGCAGCCATAGCAGGCTTGGGCTCATTTTTAGCACCATGCATATTGCCTGTAATACCTGCATTTCTGGCATATCTATCTGGTACCACCATAACAGAGCTTCAACGAAATAATGGAACTGTAAATCTAGTTTCAAATAGACTCAATATTTTAATAAATACAATATTCTTTGTTCTAGGATTTTCGGTTATTTTTTCTGTTTTTGGCGTGATCCTAAATAGCGTGTTATCTAGTTCTGCAGCAAGTTTAACTTCTGGACTTAATCAAATAGGCGGAATCATAATAATTGGGTTTGGTTCTTTCATGTTATTATCTACTAAGATTAGACAACTTAATTTTGAAAAGAGATTTTTTCCAAACCGTACTAAAGCTAGTTATCCACTTTCGTTTGTTTTTGGATTGGCCTTTGCCACGTGTTGGACTCCATGCATAGGCCCAATTTTAGGAAGCATTCTTACTTTAGCTGCTACCACACCAGGGCATGCATTTACTTTATTATTAGCGTATTCACTGGGACTAGGAATTCCATTTATCTTAATGGGAATATTCTTTTCTAGATTCACAAGAATAATAAAGTCATTAAGCAAGCATTTGAAATACTATTCAGTGATCATGGGTTCCTTTATCATAATATTAGGAATCTTAGTGTTAACAAATCAATTAGCAGCAATTGCTAGTTTTCCATTTTTGAACAATTTATTATTACCGGGATAAAAGAATGAAAACTGAATTAAAAACTGCAATCATCATGGGAATAATATTGGTAGTAGCAATTGGAGGAGTTGGTGCATATTTTTCGTCTTTAGACTCTCAAATACAAAACACACCAAATCAACCTGATGAGAGCATTCAGGCACAAACTGTCGATAGTACCATAAAAATACCTACTATTGAAAAAAGTAGGTTCAAAAAAGCGCCAGAATTAGTAGGAATAGCAGGTTACATCAATACAACACCAGAAGAATTGAAAGACACTATGAAAGACAAAGTGATACTTTACGATATTTGGACTTATAGTTGCATAAACTGTCAAAGAACACTTCCATACATTGTTGCCTGGAATGACAAATATGCGGACAAGGGATTACTCATAGTAGGAATACATTCACCAGAATTTGAATTTGAAAAAGATATCAATAATGTAAAAACAGCAGTAAAACAATTTGGTATAACATATCCTGTTGTACTTGATAACGATATGAAAACTTGGAAGACGTTTGAGAATAGATATTGGCCAAGAAAATACATCGCTGACTCTGAAGGATACATCAGATATGATCATATTGGTGAAGGTGGATATGATGAAACTGAAAAAGTAATACAACAACTTTTGGAAGAACGAAATCATCTTCTTGGTCTAAATGTTGCAGTGGCTCAACCACTTGTAGATTTAGAAGAACATCAATTTAGCGCATCACAAACTCCAGAGCTTTACTTTGGGTACAATTTTGCATTTGGTAGAAATCAGCTTGGAAATTCAGAGGGATTCAAACCAGATCAAATTGTAACATATTCTTTACCAGAAAAATTAACTCGGGATTATTTTTATCTTGAAGGTCAGTGGCAAAACTTTGATGACAGAATGAAACTTGTTTCAGAGAGTGGAAAGATCATACTTCCATATTTTGCAAAGTCAGTTAACATCGTAGCTGCAAATGAATCTGATCTACAAATCTTGCTCGATGGAAAGCCAATTATCCCAGAAAATGCTGGAACCGACGTACGAGATGGAACTGTTCACATTTCAGGAGATAGATTATACAATTTGATTTCAAGTAGCGATGCAGGACCACATACGTTAACCATAATTGCAAAGCCAGGTTTTGAAATCTATACCTTTACCTTTGGTTAACCAAATCGATGTATAATGTTTCTAAATTCGAATTTAGAAACATTACTTGTGAATTCCTAAACAGCTACATGTGTAGCCACGCATGAGTGTAACTGTAGTAACACATAATCGTGGCACATAACAGGTTAAAACCCAAATTGTCAATCCGACCTAGGTACAAAATTATGACTTTTGTTAACAAGTGGAACCAACACAAAGAGAGCATATCACAAAAAGTAATTGATAAAGTAAGACCAGACACTCCACTTAAACCAAAAATCGATGAAGCACAAAAAAGACTTCAATTACAAATAGTAAAGCTTGATTCGATTTCAAAAAAATTAAAAGAAAAAGATGATTTTATTTTCAAAAAAGTTATTGAAGCTGTAAGAACTCAAAATAAACAATATTCTAATGCATATGCTACTGAATTACATGAGATTAGAAAGATGAACAAGATGATAACAAGTGCAAAGCTTGCAATGGAACAGATCCAAATTAGATTAAACACTATCTCAGAATTAGGTGATGTAGTGGTTACATTGAGTCCATGCATGTCCATAATCAAAGGATTAGGCGCAGGACTTTGTAACCTCATGCCGGAAGCAAATTCATCTATGCAAGATTTGTCAGCCATACTTGGAGATATCATGGCAGGTGCATCAGTTAATGGTCATGAGAACATTGCGATAGAGACTGGAAGTGCAGACACTACAGCAATATTAGAAGAAGCACAATCCATACTAGAAGGTCATGTACGTACAACCATCCCAGATCTACCTACAAATCTTCCAACACCAAAGAGCACAGAAGCAACTATCTAGACTTTTTATTACTAATCTCTTGAAGAATTTTTTTAATTCTAGATATGGTAGGATAGCTGTATCCACGTTTTCTATAATTTGCAATCATCATTTTCCAGTTTTTTAATCGCCATTGAGCTTGTTCAGATGTCACCGCGTGAACTTCTCTATTGATTATACTTTTACGCCCTACTTTTAGCACACCTGCATCTTTTGCCGTCCACCTATTTTTTGCAAAGTGTAAACCAGCTAAAATTTCGTCTATTGGCATTTCGTTAAAATAATCTTGAAGTTTTTTTAGCTGAGTATCAGTTGGTTTTTGCATACTTTTTATAGTAAGATCAAAATTGTCCACAATTAGTCACAGTATTTATGGTATTTAATGTGAATTGTGGAATATTTTTTGAATCTATTAAAAATACCATATTTTTTGTTTTCAAGAATGATTAATGTCTCATGTCTGTGTGGAATAGAACAGACTAGATGTAATATCTCTCATAATACTACTAATCATCAACTGCTTGGGTCTAACAGTTTTTGCGTAACCAACTGTTATTTCCACAATATAGACCCAGCAGATTTTTTCCCTATATGTGTGACTAAATTTCAATCATATCTGTTTAAGCGAGTTTTGAATGAATATGATTATTTCATAAGTATTTCCACATTACATATTCATTCTCATATTCTGCGTTCTTTATTTTATAGTAAATGCGAGGTTTGATCCTCGTCAGTGGCATGATTATTGTAGTCATTGGCATGGTAGAATATTCGTTACTGAGAAGCTACTCACAGGCATGTGAATCCATACTAGATGAGAACAATATAGACTTGAATTTGCTTCAAATGTGCAACCAGATAAAATATGCGCAGTATGGCAGTCTATTAGTTAGTGCAATTGGCTTTTGTATATCCATTTATGGGACAGCAAAAAAAGCAACTCATGAAGTTGTTAGATAAACATAGTTCATCAAATAAAATCACAAGAATAGATTAGGACCAAACTATGGTCTTCTAAATATGTTGTAAGCTTTTGATACATACATGGTATCATAAGCTACCTCTACGAATTAATAATAACAAACTGATGGGCAAATTTTTTTCGTAACCTTGCTATTTCCCAGACCCCCTCAGTTTGTATTAACATTACATTAGTTACAACTATGCTGTCTTTGTAAAAACAAACTTAAACGCCAAAGTTTGATGCTTGTGTTATTTCCAATTTTGGCAGATGGGTCTTAAATATTTTAAAGACCCGTATATCTCAATGAATTCAAAAACAATCCTAGGCATTTCGTTTACTACTGTTTTTGTGTTATCAATAATTTCTGCAGTTACTGCAATACAAGCTGATGCAGTATTCAAAGTAAAACATTTGCCTGACCTTAGAACAACAAAATCTGTTAATGCTGAAACAGTGAAAATAGATATGTCAAATGAGAATGCAGATCCTACAAGTTTTTATGATGAGGCAAGAATTTCAGAGTCTTCAATTTTAAACAAACAATTAAAGAATTAATGTTACTGATCCCAACTAGATAATACAGGGTTGCTAAGAAATTTGAGGAGTTACAAACGAGAGCCAGTTAAAACATCACATTTTTGTGAAAATTAAAAAAATAGTCATCTAGTATTTGATATATTAATAAAAATTAAGTTAAATATAATAAAATTTCAATTATTTCCAAAAATGGCACAAAATTTTATAAACAACATAAAATTATTTGAAATATTGAATAGAAAAACAATCTTTGGTGCTTCATTGATTGCAACAACAATTTTTGTTGTAATCTTTATGACCACACCAATGGCAAAAGCTTCTCCAGCTTGGGATGTCGCCACTGCTGCAACAGCAAAACAACAAAATGATAAAACGTCAAAGCTCACTGTAACTGCGTCTGATATTATTCCGAGGAAGACATCAGTAGCTCCTGATGCAGTAGCAGGTTTTGCTTGGGCAGATCTTGATTCAGGAAAGGTGTTGGTTGCCACAATTCATCCAACATTCCGCGATTCATCGCAGAATCCAGATTCCTGGCATCTTCATGCAGCTCAATTGGCAGACCCCATAGGTGAACATACCTTCTGTATTGATTCCTTCTTTCCAAATCCCCAGGGAGGGATTTCCATCAAGAATAACAAGATGAGCATCAATATTCAGAATTCTAAGATGCCATTTGCGACAGCGGAAATAGACGGTGCAGTTGGATTCGTCGTGAATCCACAAGAGGGATGTGGAACAGGATTAGCAGTTGATGTCACGTCAGATCCAGTTGGCTTGTCATAAACCAACTGTTATCTTTTTATTTTCCTAGGGTTTAGCTTTTGTTCCTAACAAAAAAACTTTGACAATCTTTAACTGGGTAATGGGGGTGTTTTGACCCTTGGCTCGCATATACACGCACAAATGTTAAACCCCCCACCAAAAACCAATTTTTTAAAAAAATGACCCTATGAGTAAATTATACAAAATTAAGAGGGGTTTAGCTTTTACGAAGGAATCTTTTCTCTTGCCTGAACTATCTCTATTTCCACAGTTTCAATTGGTTCTTCAACGACATTTCGTCTAATTGAAAACATCTTTGGTTTATCAAAATCTTTAGTGCAATCAGGACATGCATAGACTAAAATCCTATGTTCGTTTGGAGCTTTTGGGTTAGAAAGGCGTGGGTAATACACTAATCTTCCCCCACAATCGACGCAGTACCTATTGGCGCGTCGTATTCTGGCCAATGCGAACCTCCTGCATAAGACATAATGCAGCGATCAGTATTAGATCTAGTTAGTCTAATAGAATGAACAGAAATGTGATCATGAATAATGTTTCAAATCTCGAGTTTTGAAATACATTAAACTAAACATGTGAATTTCATCGATCTGATTGCACATGAACAAAATAATATGTTTCTAAATTCGAATTTAGAAATATTAAACGCGCCGCCCGTCAGACTTGAACTGACGACCAGCTGATTAACAGTCAGCTGCTCTACCACGCTGAGCTAGGGCGGCAACAGACTTTGTTCCTAGTACATTCGGATTTAATCTTTTGCTAAGATTATTTTTCTATACCGGAAGTTTTTTCAAAAAGATAAATTCCGTCAAGAAATACTCTGTGATCTTTATTTTTGACTTTGGTGTTTTGTTGCAAGCTTGCAGCAGTTTGTGAAACATCTGTTAATACTGGACCTGTCAATATGACATCATCACCTTTTGTAACGACTTTGGTATCACCTCGAATTTTTGATACTCGTGCAGCTCGTTCACCTTGGAAATTTTCCACAAAGATATTTCCATCTTTTACTTTAATTGTGATCGGAAAGTGTGCATATACAATTTTCATCTTAAAGGTATATCCCTCTTGAACACCTTTTATGAGTGATTTTATAATTGATTGTGCAGTATTGAATATGGCATAGTCGTGTTTTCTTGTTCCAAGTGATTTTAGTACAATATTTTTACCGTTAATGCTAAGATCTACTGGTATTTTTTTGAAATCTTTTCTTGTTTTTCCAAGCTGACCTTCTACATATAGCATTCTTTTTGTCAAGGTAACCTTAACTTTGTCAGGTATCGGTATTGTTGTTTCCTGAATCTCAACTTGCTCAGTAGACATATCCTATTAATAATCCTCCCAATCTTTTCTTTACTGCCTCATGATGAGACATTACACCTTGATTTGTAGTCACAATTAGCATACCTCTCGAATATGACGGCAAATACTGTTGTTCCCAGTTAACATACTCATCTTTTTTGACTTTGAATCGTGGCGTGATTGCTCCACATTTGGTTATTTTTGCTAAAAGTTGAATCTTAAACTTACCGCCTTTTTTATCATCAACATGTTCAAATTCTCCAATGTAATTGTGATGTTGTAGGGTTTTTAGTACTTCCATAGCAAGTTTTGACGATGGCAATACGACGCACTCACCTTTCCTTCTGGCTTCAGTATTGAATAGAGTCACAAACAAGTTTGCAATTATGTTATTTGATGGCATTTTCTCACCTAAATTTCCTAAACCCTAGTGATACAGCAACTTCTCTAAAGCAACGCCTACATAGATCCAAATCATATTTCTGAATGACTGCATTATAGTCTCCACATCGTTTACACCAACGTGAGCCTTTACCGA
>JAHEYD010000065.1 GCA_023251795.1 Nitrosotalea sp.
ATTTTGGTCATGCAACATTTCTTACAAGCGATTCTGGCTCATCTGATGTCAAAGACATTTTACTTGAAAAACTTCCAAGAACAATTTTACTTTTTACTACCGCAACCGTGATTATTTCTTTGATAGGAATATTTCTTGGTGCACTTTCTGCAAGTAAGCTAAATTCAAAACTTGATAGATTAACTTCAACTTTTGCTATCATAAGCAGTAGCTTTCCTGTCTGGTGGATAGGAATGCTGATGATCTTTGTCTTTGCATTTGTATATCAGATATTTCCTGCAAGGGCAACACCATTGATCCCTATAACTGATCCGGGATATATTGGAGCATTGTTGTACCACATGACACTTCCTCTTATTACGATAATACTGATTGGATTTGGTTCATGGGCTTATCTTGTACGAAACTTTATGATTGGAGTCTTACAAGAAGATTTTGTAACTGCAAAAAGAGCTATTGGTATTCCGGAAAAAAAGATACTTTACAGACATGCACTAAAAAATGCGGCACCGCCAATTGTTACCGTTCTTGCACTGAGCCTTTCAGGCTCACTTGGTGGTGCAATAATTACAGAAGCAGTGTTTGACTGGCCTGGCATGGGACGACTCTACTTTGAGGCAATCAATGTTTTGGACTTGCCTGTGATAATAGGCGCAACATATGTGCTGACTGCATTTTTCCTTGGGAGCATATTTTTGGCTGATGTTCTGTATGGCTATTTTGATCCAAGAGTGAGGACAGGATGAGAACAAAAGAAATTTGGCATGAATTTTCAAAAAGCAAGATTGGGCTTGCAGGAATAGGTATACTTGTAATGCTTTTTACTTTGTCATTAATTGCTGTTACAACCATCCCCGCTGAAACTTTTAAAGAATGGAATAACCCATCAAGTTGGATAACTTATCCAAAATCGTCACAACCTGCTTGGATAAACTACCTCAGCTCAGAAAAAATCCCTGAACACAAGATTCTTAAAAATCCACAAATGTCATCACAAACAACAGGAGAAATTTCGACTATCTTACAAAACTTTGCCATTGATTATCAATATGATGGATTTCCAAGCGACTTTATCTATGAATATTCTGCAAAATATTCTGGTGCTCCATTATTGCAAATGTCAGTAACTCGTCCTGATGGACTCAAGATAGATCTAATATCAAGATCACTTCCACAATCTGATGGCTCTATTTACTCAGAACAAATTTTTTCAACAGATGACTCTGTGAAAAAAAATCTTAGAGAAAACATAAACAATTTTGCATTTCCAATTGACTTGCTCTCTGCAGAAGACGTTGTCTTTTCTGAAACTAACCAAAACAAAATTCTAAAAGGTAAGTATATTTTCCAAATAAAATTCTATGATGTTGATTCTACTATTGACATCAAGAGTTCAAAGCTGATTCTTGGTGGAAAAGTGTATGGTATGATGGGTACGGATGAGCTAAGACGTGATCTTGCTGTTGGATTACTATGGGGAACTCCACTCGCTTTGTTCATTGGAATTTCGGTAGCAATAGGCTCTGTTGTGATTGGATTAATCTATGGAGTATTTGCCGGCTACAAAGGCAAAAAAACAGATGAGGCTCTGATGCGCTTTAACGATGTAATTTACGCTCTACCAGCACTTCCTTTATTGATAATTTTAGCAGTAACCATAGGAAACAGCGTATTTTTGATAGTTGGATTCTTGATGATATTTGGATGGGTCGGCGTAGCAAAGGTTTCAAGAAGTATGGCAATTCAGATCAAAACATTGCAGTACGTTGAGGCTGCCAAAATCATGGGGCAAAAAGATATCAAAATAATATTCAAACACATACTGCCACAACTATTGCCATATACCTTTGCAAGCATTGCAATTTCGGTGCCTGCAGCAATAACTACTGAAGCAGGACTAAGCTTTTTGGGACTAGGAGATCCTACATTTCCTACATGGGGTCAGATACTTCATGATGCAAGCTCTTTTGGAGCTGCAGCTCGCGGCCTTTGGTGGTGGATTCTACCTCCAGGAATAATGATTGCAATTACTGGTCTTGCATTTGTCTTTATTGGAAACGCCATGGATACAATAGCAAACCCAAGACTAAAGCGTTAGGGTTTGAACTGACGAATTAATTTTATTACATCATCGTTTAGTCTTAAAGTATATGCTGCTGCATTAGGATCCGTTTCTTGGGACAGCATTTCTGCAAACTGTGTCTTGTCTCTTCCTCTTTCATACATGCCGCCAGATTCCTTTATACAAAGAGGAAACTTTTGCATCTTAAGACCGCTTTTAGAAAGATAATCTATGAATTTTTTGTAGTTTTGTGTAGAAAACCACTCTGTATTATTTTCACTGCATGTCATTATCCAAGCATCTATCGTATTTTGAAATAATGCTTTTTTCCTTAATTCTTCAAGAGTCATGATGATTTAGTGATCTTTTAGAAATCTGCTCTTTTCATCTTGGAGCCACATCGTGGGCAAGCGCCGCCTTTGTATTTATTATTACATGTAAGACAGATGTATTTTACACTCTGGCTTTGACCAAAGAATCCTCCACCTTCACCATACCCTCCCATTCTTCGCATAGCGCGTCTTCTAATGATGAGGGGAAATAATATGAAAAGTGCAAGTGAAGTTATCAATCCCCATGGAAATCCTAACAGATATTGTAACCCGATGCTTATAGCAAGTGAACCGAAAAGGAAAATTAGATATGTCTTATACTGTCTATCCAACAATTCACTTTGTTTCAAAAAGCTTATAAGTTTTTGTCATAATTTTTGCTAACTATTGTTATTGGAAGATTGTTACCATCTCTATCATAAGCAAAAATGTCTTCATTCTCATATGGGGATTTTACAATCATTGTTACAAAACCAAAGAAATTGTGAAGATCTGTAACAGATGGCCGTGCAGAACCAATTGGGTGTGAATGAACAGTTCCTACATAGCTTGGATCAAAAGGCAAAAACGAATGAGGAAATCCTGCAAATGTAGGTCCGTGGTGTGAAAATGGAGGTATTACAAGACCATCGACTACAACATTTCCTTTGTTTGATTTGCCACGGAGAATCAAAATTCCCTCATTTGGATGGTTCATCTTGCAATACGTCAATATTCCATCGCGCGTCTCTTTTGTAATGGTAATGGTGCGCTGCATCTTTGGTTTCTTGAAAATCATAAGAAAAGATTACATGTCAAGCTAATTAATCTTAAATCAAGTTATGGTAAATTTTGTTCCTAAAATTTCACTTAATTTTGATTCAATGTTTTTTACAATCTGCGGTATGAGTTTTGCTGATTCATTGACTTGATTTTCAAGATTGATAATTTCTAATTCGAACTGTGCTTTACGTTCTTTTATTCTAGTCAAATTCTTTTCTTTTTCCTCTAGGTCTTTGTTGTTAAATAGAATCTTTTGTTCTAGTGTATTTTTTTTATTTGATAAATCATTTTTTAACTTGAGAAATTCATCTAATCTGGAAATTGTTTCTTCAATTTGTTCAATTGATTTGTTGGTATCCTTTACAGAGACGTTACCTGCTACGACTGACTTGATTACTGCTTGTAATACTTCAATTACTGCATTCTTTGTTTCATCAGTAATTACATCATAGGGATTTTCAATCATCTTTTCCATAACTAATTTTAGTGGCTTTTCAAGTGAAGAAACATAGCTATACTTACCAAGAGGCCTTGAAATTTTTGAAAACTGGAAATCCATTTCATGTCTTATCTTGTCTTTTTCTGCTTCAAGTGATTCTAGTTCTTTTTTTACATTAAGAAATTCAATATAGCTATTACTTGATTTTAGATCCTCGATATCTTCTTCCAAACTTTGAATTGCTTTAATGCTATTTTGAATCTCTTCTTTTGTACTTAATATGGCATTATTTTTCAGTTCGATATATTTTTTTGAGTCAATAATCTTTTTTGACCACTCTGAAATGTTTGAAATGCTCAAATCAAGTTTGTCGTATTCATTAACAAGTTTCTGCAGATCTGCTTTGGTCTTGGCAATATCCGCTAAGATTTCTTTAAGTTTGTCTGCGTATTTTCTTGCAAAAACATGCATTACTCTTGAATTTGGACCTAATGTGTCACCAATTCTTTTAAGTAGTTGAGCAACCTCAGAATTCAGATTTATCACATCTTGATATTTTTTTATCTCATCTAATTTTTTGGAGGTTTCTTTTCTTACTCCAGAAATTACAGCACTCTTGCCCCTCTCAATAATTATTCTCAGGTGTTTGTCGACATCTTGTGATCCCAGATCATCTGATTCAAACTGTGAAAATAGATGTACGATCTCTTTTCTGTTGATTTCTATTTTATCCCTAATTGATTTTGATTTTTCAACAATCTGATTACTTATGTCGTTCTTTTTTTCTTGTAAAATACTCTCTATTTTATCTAAAGAAACTTGCTTTGCTAATTGAGTTGACTCTATGGAATCTGTAGATCTTTTTTTGCCCCATCCAAAAACCATCTAATATTTTACCTACTTGAATGATATCATTACAACATTAAATATTACACGATGCAAATTACGCTATGAGTGATACTCGCTTTATAATGCTAGGAATAGCACTAGTATTTGCTGGCTTTCTTGTCTTGGGAATACTTGGAAGACCATTTTTAGAATTTACAGTTCAGGTAAACGAGTTTGGTAACTGCATTGACTATACAGAAACTGGCGAAGTATCAGCTGACTGCGGTGCTATAATGCGGGACAAGCTGATTTTTTTTGGAATGGTAATGGGATTGATTAGTTCTGGGATTGTTGCACTAGTCAAGGGATATCGTGGACGATGGGATCAAGATGTCAAAAGCGATGAAATGGTAGGACCAAAAAAGGACTAGACAATTGAGAGTTTGGGAAATCACACAAAGTGATTATGTTAGACACTTGCTAGTGTGATTTTACAAAACAATGTCTTACGTAACATGGTTAAGTCAGTCTTTATATCTGGTTGAGATGCTAATTAATATGACAAAACTGAGTTGTGCAGATTATGGGTTTGACTGCCATTTTGTGATAGAAGATGATGATATGCATGAACTAATTGAGAAATTTGCAAAACATACTTTAGACGAACATGGAATAGAGTATTCTAAGGAATCACTGACACAACTCATACTCAGAAAAAAATAGAATATTAAAAACTAAAATTGAACTGTACTTCTTAATTATTATCTGGTTTCATCAAAATCTTGCCAAAAAGATCTCCTTTAAGCATCTTTGTATAAGCTTCTACCGCGTTCTCCAAAGAATACACCGAATCAATTATTGATTTGATCTTTCCTTTTGACATCCAATACAAGGCCTCTACTAATTCTGCCCTTGTTCCCTGTGTAGATCCCAAGATATTGGTTCCTTTGAAAAAAATATGGCGCAAATCACTTTGTACATCATAGCCAGTTGTTGCACCAGTTGTAACAAGTGTTGCTCCATACTTTAGTAAAGCCAGTTCTTTATTCCAATATGAACCACCAATGTGCTCAAAAATTACATCTAATCCAGGAGATTGTCCTTTCTTTTTAGCGATCTCTTTTGTGATGGAAAATACTTCCTTTTCCCAATCTTCTTTTCTGTGATCAACTGCATAATCTGCACCAATTTCTAGACATTTTTCAAGTTTGTTTTGACTTGCAGTTGCAATAACATCACAATCATACAGCTTAGCAATTTGAATTCCAAAGGTGCCCATCCCAGAACCACCTCCCATTATCAGAACGGTTTGACCTGGTTTGATCTTGGCTCTACCAACTAACATATGCCATGATGTCATAAGAGTCATAGAAGCAGCTGCAGCTTCTTCGTAACTAATATTGTCTGGAATTTTTACAGTATTTACTTCTGGTAGATGAGTAATTTCACAATATCCCCCCCACAACGGTCCTGTCTGAAAACCCCATACCTTTCTATCTCTACAATCATACTCTCTTCCTTCAGTACAAGCTGCACAAATTCGACATGAAATATTTCCATGGGAAACAACTCTATCTCCAATTTTGATATTTTTTACTTCGCCACCAACCGCAATTACTTCTCCTGCAGCATCAGTTCCAGAAATATGCGGCATTGGTATCTGGATTGGTTTTCCTCGCATTCCCCAAATGTCATCATAGTTTAAACCTGCAGCTTTTACTTTGAAAACAACTTCCTTAGGTTTTGGCTTTGGCTCTGGAACTTCTTTTAATTTTAAAATTCGATTATAATTGTCATCAGGTGCATATTCTTCATAGACTAACGCCTTCATGAAAAAATTACTACCAACTTATTATATAGATTAGCTGACGGGCATTGCCTGAACACAATTCGTGTCATAGATATATAGAATTAGAAAGAAAAATTTGGGAAAAAATTAGTTTTTTGGATCGATCAGACTGCTTATTCAGCTGCTGATTCTGCTGCAGGTTGTGAAGAACTTTCTACGATTTCACCAGAAGCAAATCGTCCCCCAACTTGGGTGATCTTTATTTTTGCGTTCTGACCAGCCTTGCCGTTTTTGACAAATATCACAAAGCCTTCTACTCTTGCGATACCGTCTCCTTTTCTGCTAATTTCCGTTATGGAAACGTCGTATTCTTTTCCTGTTTCTACTGGTTTTGGTCCGTCGTCAAATCGTCTATTGCCGCCATATCCTCTATCTCGGCCATATCCTCTATTAGATCTTCCAAAACCGCCGTCGTTATAACTCATCGTTGCACCTCCTTTCTGATTTACTAAGAAATTGTATCCCAATAAGAATGGATGGAAATTGTGATTACGATAAAAAATTAGCATCATTGACTAAATTGAATGATTTCAGCACGCTTAATAGCAATGTAAAAACTTAACGTGCATGGCAAAAGCCAAATCAAAAGCTAAATCAAAAAGTGCAAAGAAGACTAGAAGATAAAAAACCTGACCTGAAAAATGGTCTTTTCCTTTTTCTTACACACATAATGGCGACATATGATAGAAAATCACCAAATACTCTGGTTTTTATGTAGAGACAAACAAGTCAAATATCAGATATTAATGGTTTTACAAACTTTCAACACGGGTATGAGATGTGCACGCTGTGGAAAAAACTCCATGCTGACTGATAATACCACTGGTGAAAGGTTTTGTGGAGGATGCGGTTTTGTTATTACTGAACGCGTTGATGATTCTGGTCCTGAATGGCGTTCGTTTTCAAAAGATGAATATGATGATAAAAGCAGGACAGGTTCTCCTACCTCGCTTGCAATGCATGACATGGGACTTGCTACAATAATTGGTCATGCAAACAAGGATGTAACAGGAAAACCACTGTCTGCATC
>JAHEYD010000066.1 GCA_023251795.1 Nitrosotalea sp.
TTGTTAAAGGATAAGCCATGAAATGTCCAAAGTGCGGTAGCAGTCGAGTCGTTGAAATTGATACAGACTATGATACACAATCGTACTGTGAAGATTGCGATTGGAACGTATTTGTAGATTTTGAAGACTAACATTTCTTAGACCGCACAATGGCTATCTGCCAGTTAGGCCGTGAGGTTCTACATGAAAAGAAATGAGGATTAAATAAATGATCCCTATAATTCATAAAAAGACTATGGGTTATTGGAGCATAAACACCGAATGCAGCAAAATGGTCCCTTTTTGGAAAACTCACTATCATTGGAACTTTGTTACCTGTAAAAATTGTTTAAAACTGAAAAAGAAAAAATTATAACTCCAAAATGAGGGGTGCGCAAATGTCAGAAAATGCGACCGATAGGCAGGAGGAAAAAGCGATGGAAGTGAATTACGGAAACGGAACTCGTTAGACCAAAATAAAAAGGAGGAATACAGATGAAAAAGTTACCGAAAAAGATTTATGTCGCATGGCGAGGAGAAGGCGAGGACACATATTTGCAGGCAACGACAAGCCTTGATGAAAATGGTCTTGCGGAATATGGCGACTCCGTTCAGGTTGGAATTTACGAACTGAAAGAGACAAAAACAGCCGTAAATAAAACGGAACTGATCTAACATCTCTTAGACCGCCACAATGGCTATCTAACCACGAAAGGAGGCCGCATGTACATAACTTTTGACACAAGCACTATCATAGGTATTGTCGGAGTCCTTCTTGCGTTCTACTGTGGAGGATATGGCACGTGTTGGATTGACTCTCGCCGCGGATATTCCAAAGATCAGGTTAAGCAGATACAAGAGAATCTTCGTAATAGGAGATTTCCTTACGTTTAAATGGAGGCCATTATGAATGTCATTGATGCGTGGAAGCAAGCAAAGGAAGGGCAACAAATAGAACGTCCAGGATTGCCGAGAATAACAAAAGTTTCTCTTAGTGATAGTTCATTTTCCGGAGTAATAGGTCAGGCTATATCATATGATAAAAATTGGCTTGCCGATGACTGGGACGTGGTGAAAGAAAAGAAGAAGGAAGTATATAGCATGAAAGTTTTAAGAGAAGTGTCATATATCTCGCTTATTGGCCATATTCCTAATAATGCTACGGTTACTTTTGAGTGGGAGGAATAATGGACGACGACCCGATAAGGACCGCAGTTATTGTCCTCATGATGATATTTATAACCGCTTGTGGTCTATACTGGGCGGCCCGGATTGTGCTCGGGGTGTTCGGAGTGTGGAGGTAAGGTTGAGAGTTTTAGTAGCATGTGAATTCTCTGGAATAGTGCGAGATGCCTTCATTGCACGGGGGCATGATGCCATGTCTTGTGATTTGCTTCCGCCAGAATCCCCAGGACCACACTACACTGGAAGTGTGTTTGATATTCTTAACGACGGGTGGGATATGATGATCGCTCATCCGCCTTGCACGCATTTAGCTTGTAGCGGGGCCGCGTGGTTCGAAAAAAAGAAAAAAAACGGGAAGCAGCAAAATGGAATAGATTTTTTTATGAAATTAGCCGAGGCCTCCATTAATAAAATTTGTGTTGAAAATCCTGTTGGGATAATGTCTTCATTGTGGCGTACTCCAGACCAAATTATTCAGCCATACTATTTTGGAGATGAGTATCAAAAAACCACATGTCTGTGGCTAAAAAACCTTCTGAAACTGAAACACATAAAAGTAGACGACTTGTTTGATAAGGCTACTCATGTAAATAAAGGTGAAATGATAAAATACGCAAGCGGGAAAGTTATGCCGAAATGGTATGCCGAATCAAGGGGGAATGGACATTTAAGAAGTCGTACTTTTCAGGGCATAGCGAAGGCGATGGCGGAACAATGGGGGTAAATATGGAAATTCTTGAGATACTTGCCCACTGCGAGCGTATCCATGAACGGGAACTAATGAAAATCCGTGAGCTTATCATCAAAGAGGAAGCGCGGGTGAGAAATGAGAATCAGATCCCGTTGATCGAGGACGATGATACGCTGGGGTGCGGGAGTTAATATGGGATTCACCGATAACACAACAGGCCGATACGAGTGGGGAACGCCACAACGTTTCTTTGATGAGCTTAATCATGAGTTTAACTTCACCGTGGACGTATGCGCCACAAAGGAGCTTGCAAAATGTCCGAAATACTTCGATCAAAAGACAGACGGACTAAAGCAGGACTGGACCGGAGAGGTCTGTTGGATGAATCCTCCCTATGGTCCCGTCATAGGTACCTGGCTCAAGAAAGCGTACGAAAGCCGTGCGACTGTGGTGTGTCTTGTTCCGTCGAGAACCGACAACAAGTGGTGGCATCAATGGGTCATGATGGCCGACGAGATCCGGTTTGTGAGAGGACGGCTACGGTTTCATGGTGCCGGGGATGGAGCAAAATTTCCTTCAGCTATAGTAATTTTTCGTAGATGACGACACCCTGGGGTGGGGAGTTGAGGCGATTTGGTTATGACTTTTGATGAATTTAAACAATTAAAAGATGATATATCAATAATTAAATTACGCCATTGTCCTTTTTGTGGTGGACATGCTGAAATACTAATCGGGTTGGGTGAATATTGGGCTCATTGTGTAATTTGCACAGCGTCAACTAAAATGGAAAATTCCTATTATCATGCAAGTGAAGCGTGGAATAGACGTTATAAACCATGATGACGACGCCTATAGGGGTACAGGAGCTAATATGAATAAAGTTCTTTCAATCTGCTGCAATGCCGTGCCGATCGTGGCAGGTCATACTACACATTACTACGTCTGCACGAAATGCGGGAAACCGTGTGATGTGAAAATGAGGAGCTGATATGGCAAACAAACATTTATCAAAAAGTCCAGTTTCGATTGATTCAAAAACATGGTATTATGAAGAACCAAATGGAATTGAAATTGTACATGAAGAGCCACATGAAACAGCAGATATAGAAGTTACAAAGCACATTATAATTTCATGGCGAAAGCTGCGCGGAGCTATCGCCCGCAAGGATAGAAAATAATTCCCCTTGACAAGCGCGACTGAGTTTTATTAATGACAATTCATATCATGCCATTAAATGACCTGAGAGAGCATGACGAATCAACAACTTGTTGGTGTCTTCCTCGGGTTGAGTGGCACGAAGAAGCATTGGTAATTCACAACTCTGCGGACGGCAGAGAATTGACAAAGCCTATAGGGAGGAGGGTCTAATCATGGACATGAAAACTCAAATTAGGCAAGCGTTAGCAAGGGGATATTGTACCCCCGAAAATGCAGGCAAGGAATTGGATGCGTTTCTGGTTGAAGCAATGACGAAGGAAGTGTTGGCATCATTCCAACCTGTAAAGACAGGAGGGATGAGGCCGACAAATCATTTTAGATGGAAACAACTAAATGGCAATAAATTTAATATTAATACTCAGCAGGCGTTACGAATAGGCGATAGCTTTCTATATCAAATTCTTGAACAGTGGTGGGAAAATGAAGAATTTGCAGGTGGGGAGTGGAGAAAAATTAACATTGCACCACCCGATTAACACGCGAGTTGAGTTTGAATATATATGAACGAAGAAAAAAGAAAGCTCATTGAAACGTTGAATATCCAGATTTCTGATTCTGATTGGACAACCGCAGAAAAGCTATTTTGCGCCGCACTGCTGCAAGAAGGACCGGACACTACGAATCGGACATTAAAAGAGTATATCCGCATGAGGGATATTTTGAGAAATGTTTAATGCCAGTTTTCCCCTTGACAAGCGCGACTAAGTTTTATATACTGGGGGTGTAATCCATTGAGGGTTTCTAAATGATCGTGCGGCGGTCAATAGTTCATATTTCAAATTTAGAGGGCAACAGTTCATCACAAACGGGGCTCCCAGTCCCGGCGTGCCGCACACGTAGTGATGGGCTGTTGCCCTTTGTATTTGAGGGATGAATTGTGAGTCAAGACATTCGAGTAAAGCTTTCTTTTTTCGACCACATAAAAACAAAGCGCATCATTGCTAAGTATGGCACTGATGGAGCTTTCTCCATTCTCCGATTATGGGCTTATGCTGCTGAGTATTGCCCCAAAGGGGACCTATCACATTTTGATGAGGTTGAATGGCAAATAGCTACTGGTCGTAATACGGATTGTATAGAGTTCGTATGCGACTTGTATACGAGTGGTATGAGCTTTTTGGAAAAAGGGGAAAATGGTGAAATTCGCATCCATGATTGGGCGGAGCACCAAGCATGGGTTTTTTACTCAAAGGAAAGGTCTGATAGGGCGAGAAAGAACATAAAAAAGAGATGGAACGACCCGAAAACAAAGAAGAAAAATAATCATACCAGTGATATACCAATAGTATACGGGTTGAATACCAGTGGTAATACTCCCTCTCCCTCTCCCTCTCCCTCTCCCTCTCCCTCTCCAAAAGATAATACCTTTGTGCAATTTTGGAGTGCATACCCTAAAAAAAAGGCAAAGGCAGAAGCCCTAAAGGCATGGTGTAAAATTAATCCTGAAAACGGACTGACAGAACAAATCCTAACGGCGGTTAGATTGCAAGCTAATTCCGCCGATTGGAAAAAAGAAAAAGGCAAGTATATCCCTCTACCGGCCTCATGGTTAAACGGTAAGCGATGGGAAGACGAAATGGATATTAAGCCTAAAGGCGATCCCGGCTTATCAAATCCCGTCGGAATGAGAGATCCCGGCCTATGAACGAACATGACGAAGTACAAAGACTGATTGAAAAAGAAGAGCAATTATTAAATTATCATGGCGAAGATGAAATAATCCGCTGCCACGACATGCTTGATTTAATTTATGCACGCAACAAAGAACGTCTTCCATTTACTTTATGCCCAGGACTACCAGGACTTGATAATAGCATTAAACATTTTCTCGGTGGCGAGCTTATTATTATTTCTGGACCTACAAAAATGGGAAAGACTCTTTTCGCTCAAACGCTATCAAGAAATTTCTCCGGCCAAAATCATGTAGGCGCATGGTTTCAGTACGAAGTTCCGGGGGATCAATTCTTAGAACAATTCGGAGATTCGTTACCTGCGTTTGTTATGCCGAAAACTCTAAAGGATAATTCCGTATCATGGATTGTTGATCGAATCCATGAGGCAATTTTGAAGCATGGCATTAAGTATGTTTTCATAGACAACACTCATAACGTTATGAATTTGACCATGCAGAATCTTTCTCAGGTCATGGGTGAGTTTTTGAAAGCACTCAAGAGGACAGCGATAAAATTTAACATTGCGATATTTCTTTTACACCATTTATCTAAAGTGAAATTGATTGATGATGATACTCTTGATTCAAGCTTGCTCAGGGATTCAAGCCTCGTTGCTCAGACTGCGGACACTGTTATGTTGGTATGGCGTGACAAAGATATTATTATCAAGCCGAACCAGGGATACATAAAAGTTACAGAGAACCGGAGATACGGGGTTATGAATAAAATTGTAACAGTAAAAAAGGTAGGTAGCTTTTTAGAAGAAGTGGTTTATCACTATGGCCAGTAACGCATATCATAAAATGAACGATTTTATTAGTGAGATTGATCGTCTTGATGAATCAATTTTTAATATCAAGGTGCACATAGGCGCAGCAAAGAACTCCACGCTTGCAAACAAACTGAAAGACCTGATTGATAAGCGCACCATGACCGAGAAACAACTTGACGATCATTTATCGGCGTGGATAGAGAAAATTCCAAAGGAGGCAGTCAATGATAATTCCAAAGTTATTTTACCTTGACAAGGATGATAACGGCAAGGACTTCATGCGCCCCGCGACCACCGAGGACATCGACAAGCTCGTGGATGAGCATTACGAGGCTGCGATTGCGCTTGGAATGCTGAGGTGCATGGGGGAGAAATGATAAAAAAGCCAACGCCCCTGGAAAAACATGAGCAGATTGCGCTGGCCGGCTGGCTGGATGCAATCAACGTGATATATTGTCATATTCCAAATGAGCGGATGGTGAACCATCTAAAAACCAATGGCGCAAAATTCGCATATTTAAACAGCTTGAAGAGACAGGGTTTTAAAAAAGGCGTTCCCGACATTCTCATTTTCACAAGGCCGCCAATATTTGATAATTATGTCGGCGTTGCAATTGAGATGAAGCGTTATGGCAAAGTCCCCACGGAAGATCAAAACAACTGGCTACAGGACCTCACAAATTGTGATTGGCTTACGCGTTGTTGCAATCAAGGGACGGATGAAGCGATTATATGGCTCAAGTCATTGGGCTACGGAGTTCGACGAAAAGCATGAAGAGTATAAAACTTAAAAACTGCCCTTTTTGCGGGAGTGATAGAGTAAAATATGTTTTGTCAAATTATTTTACTCCCTCGTTGTGCTATGTACAATGCAAGAATTGTTTTGTTTCAACCAATCCGGTAGAGCAAAAAGAAGCCGCGAAACTTTGGAATAGGCGCACCCGTGGCAAGGAGAGATTATCTTAATAGGGTGATAGAGGCGTATAAAGAACGCGGTGCTCAGGCGCGGCGTAGCCGTCGCGTTGGAGCACCCTGGTTATCTATTTTAGGAGGCAGAATGTCTGAAGAGCTTTTGAAACGGGCAATAGACAAATGGGGTAAACGATCACAGATTGACATGATGATCGAGGAGTGCGCCGAACTTATTATAGCGCTGCACAAATGCACAAAGCGGGTATTTGATCCAGCAGATACGAGCGCCAGAATAAACGATGTATGCGAGGAATTGGCAGATGTCCAACTTATGCTCAATCAAATGAGACTCCTATTCGGGCCGAAAGATATTGACGATTGGTATGTTGTTAAAACGGAACGGTTGCGAAATCTATTGGATGGGAAGCCATTTTAATTTGGATTTGTCGCCCTTCGATGAGCCAATGGGGTGCAGGGATGAGTGATACATCCATTAGTCGCAAAGGCCAAGTTGGGCGACAATATTTAAACAGATAACGCGCGGCTGACGGGCCTTGTCTCGTCCTGCCGCTGGTTGAGGAGGGTTTATGTCTATTCTCATTTTATGTGAAACGAGGGATTGTAAATATAATGAACAGGGGCTTTGTACAAGAATGGTTGTAAAAGTAAGTGCCATGTCGGTTTGCTTAGATGCAGAATTAAGGTCAAA
>JAHEYD010000122.1 GCA_023251795.1 Nitrosotalea sp.
TACATTTAGTACAATTTGGTGAGATTTGGTAAATCCTCGTTTTTCTCCTAAAACTCCAAAGCCAAATGAGTTTAGAGCTAATGCTAGTGCTTTTGCATTATTTACTACCTGACTTGCATATTTTTTACCAAACTCGATCATTTCTGCAAATGCAATTGCTTTTCCAGCTACATGATGAAGATGGTGATTACTAGTCATACCAGGGAACGTAGCTTTTTTGATCTCTTCAGCATATTTATCAAAAGATACAACCATTCCTCCTTGTGGTCCAAACAAAGTTTTATGAGTACTCATAGTCATTGCATCTACTCCTTCCCTTAATGGATCTTGGAATTGCCCACCTGCAATAAGTCCTGCAACATGTGCACCATCATAATTGACAAACATCTTGTATCCCTTTAGAAAATCTGCAAGTTCCTTGACAGGATGTGGAAACAAAAAAACAGATCCGCCAAACATAGCAAGTTTTGGTAGTCTGCCAGCTTTTTCAAGCTCAACAACTTTTTGTTTTGTTTTATCTACATCAAGCGACATCTCTTCAGCGTTAAATGGATAAAATTCTATATCTAACCCATGCACAAGACCAGCTGTACCAGAATGTTCTTTCTTACCATGAGAAATGTGACCTCCAGACGGAATAGAGGGTGCAAGCATGATATCGCCTGGATTCGTAAAAGCGGAATAAATTGAAAGATTTGCTACAACTCCAGAGATTGGTCTTACATCAACAAACTCTGCTCTAAACAATTTTTTTGCAAGCTCAATGCACTTGAATTCTACCTTATCAATATAGGTACAACCAGCATAAACACGCTCACCTGGCCAACCTTCTGCATATCTATTTGCAAAATCCGAAATAGTAGCTTCTCTTACTGCAGGACTTGGAACATTTTCACTTGCAATGAGAGGAATTGAATTTGCAAACCAATTGTTATGTTCTTTTAGCATAAACAACACCTCTTTGTAAGATTCCCTAGGCGAAGATCGTGTCATGCCCTGTGGGTTGAATTATCCTAATTTAAAAACATCGAAATGAAATTTTTTAAAAATTGGGCGTCATTATAATTTAAGCTTAAAAAAGATATAAAAAGGGAAAAAATGGCTCTAGTACAACATGGGTATGCAAAACGCACAGGGCGGAATTCCTGTTGTTATATTAAAAGATGGAGCTCAACAGACCAAGGGCCGTGATGCTCAGAAAAATAACATCACTGCGGCAAAACTAATTGCTGAAATTGTACATACAAGTCTTGGTCCAAGAGGTATGGACAAAATGCTAGTAGATTCCTTGGGCGATGTTACAATTACCAATGATGGTGCTACTATTCTAAAAGAGATTGATGTTCAACATCCTGCCGCAAAAATGCTTGTAGAAATTTCAAAAACAACCGATAATGAGGTAGGAGACGGAACCACATCTGCTGTAGTTCTTGCAGGCTCACTTTTAGAAAATGCTGAATCTCTGATAAACCAAGACGTTCATCCCACCATAATTGTAGATGGATATAGAAAAGCTGCACAAAAAACAATTCAGTTATTAGAAAAAATGGCAGATAGGGTACAACCAACTGATAAAGAAATTCTTGGCAAAATTGCAAGAACCTCTATGCAGACAAAGCTTGTTAGAAAGGATTCTAATGGTTTGGCCGATATGATAGTAAAAGCTGTGCTTGCAGTAGCAGAAAAAGTCGAAGATGAATACAGAGTAGATATTGACGATATTAAAGTGGAAAAGAAGGCTGGCGGCTCAATAAAAGATACTCTTCTTACAAAGGGAATTATTCTTGATAAAGAAGTGGTTCACAGCGGCATGCCAAAAAAGATTACCAATGCAAAAATTGCCCTCATTAATTCTGCTTTAGAAATTGACAAGACTGAATTTGATGCCAAGATCAACATATCAAGTCCCGAACAAATGAAGTCGTTTTTGGATGAAGAAAACAAAATGATCAAAAACATGGTTGACAAAGTTATTGCATCAGGTGCCAACGTACTGTTCTGTCAAAAAGGAATTGATGATATTGCACAACACTATCTTGCAAAAGCAGGCATACTCACAGTAAGGCGAATAAAAGAAAGCGATCTTACAAAACTTGCAAAAGCAACAGATGCTAGAATAGTAACTAATCTTGATGATTTATTTGATAAAGATTTAGGTGCTGCAGAAAACGTTGAAGAAAGAAAAGTTGAGACAGACCGATGGGTTTTCGTAGAAGGTTGCAAACATCCAAAAGCAGTAACAATTCTTGTACGTGGCGGTTCACAAAGAGTCGTTGATGAAGTTGAAAGATCAGTTCATGATGCACTCATGGTTGTTAAAGATGTTATAGAAAAACCAATGATTGTAGCTGGTGGAGGTGCTCCTGAAACATATGC
>JAHEYD010000123.1 GCA_023251795.1 Nitrosotalea sp.
CTATCAACAATAGATAAATTTGTCTTAAAAGGCATGGTGCATGCGGGAGTTGCCAAGCCTGGTCAAAGGTGCAGGGCTTAGGACCCTGTCTTTTAGGAGTTCGTGGGTTCAAATCCCACCTCCCGCACTTATTTTATAATGCAGAGCTGTTGTTCTTTGTGATTAGAAAAGTGAGTATTACAAAAGTCCTTTGAACATTCATAACAGTGCCAACCTCCAATTGTAGAACACACAGAACAAATCCTCACAGGATTGTTGTGATCATAACTATTACCTCTGCTACGAGTTTTGTTTGAGCCTTTAGTTCTATCCATTATTTTCCCTCATTTGGTATAAAATTGAAAAATTCAGATTCTTCATTCACTCACGCATTATAGAATTTGGTTGCATGTTTGTATACACACATTATCTAAGTACGAGATATTCTAAATGGTTATTTAAGCATTAATAAAGTACAATCTTCAAACAAATTTAGAATGAATAAAACAACTGTAGAGATTACTGTAGTAGGAAAGGATCATGAAGGAGTAGTTGCCGGTTTTACTAATTTTATATTTCAAAGAGGTGGCAACATTGAGAAAATAAATCAAAATGTAGTCAGGGGATTGTTTGGAATGTATCTTGAAGCATCATTTACACGAAAAATTGACATAAAGAAATTTGATCACGAAGTGGAAGAGTTAGCAAAACGCTTGAAGATGGAAGTCAATACACATCATGAGGCTGTTCTTAGAAAAAAAGTAGCTGTACTTGTAACAAAAGAATCTCATTGTCTTGAAGCCATTTTAAAAGCCAGATCAAAAAATCAATTAAAAGGAGAGGTTAGTGTAATAATAGGCACAGAAAACACACTTTCTTCATTTGCAAGAAAAGCAAAAATTCCATTTGTATTAGTAAATGATGCGGATCAATCAAAAGCGGAAGAAAAGATCCTTGCCATAGTAAAACGATACAATGCAGACTTGATAGTTCTAGCAAGATACATGCGTATTTTGTCTCCAAATTTTGTTTGGAGATATCCAAATAGAATTGTTAACATACATCCATCATTGTTACCTGCATTTCCAGGTGCCTTTGCATACATGCAAGCGTATGAGCGCGGTGCAAAGATAGTTGGATGTACTGCACACTATGTTACTGAAGATTTGGATCAGGGACCAATAATCTTTCAAGATGCCTTTGCGATTGATGCTAATGAAACAGTTGAATCATTGAAAAAGAAAGGTCAAAAAATAGAAGCAAAAACCTTGTTGGAAGCAGTACAGATGCATCTTGAGGGACGACTTGAGGTTTACTGGGGCAAAGTTCACGTCAAACCTAAGCGATCCAGATGACAGATATAATTCAGCTACAGGATCCTTATCTTAGGAAACTGATAAAAACTAGAAAACAAACTGCTCTCATTCCAGTAGGTTCTATTGAACAGCATGGTCCTCATTTACCAATCTCAACAGATTCAGATATAGTATCAGAGATTGCACAAAGAATTTCAAAAAAAACAGATTTTTTGGTGTTGCCTACAATAAACTATGGAGTTTCATTTGAACATTCGCCTTTTTTTAATGTGAGTGTTACAAAAGTAACACTAGGAAAAGTTCTAGTAGAATTATGTATTTCGTTATGGAAAAATAAAGTTAAAACTATCGTAATTCTTAACGGACATCATGGAAACCAAGCTGCGCTGTATAATATTCCTAAAAAAGTACACAGTCTTTCAAAAGGAAAAGTAAAGGTTTTTGTGTTTTCTTACTGGCATTTTATGAAAAGAGATTTTGATCATGCAGGATTTGTGGAGACATCACTTATGCTTGCAATATCAAAACAAGTCAAGATGAAAAAAGCCGTAAAGGGTTTTACTACTAATGGACTTTCTACAAAACAAAAATCGAGAATAAACAAACTTGCTGCAAAATCTTTCATTACTGTAACAAGAAATGGAGTGTGGGGCGATCCTAGAAATGCTACTGCAAAAGAAGGTAGTAAAATCTTGTCAGAGATTGTACAAACTTTTCTAAAAGAGTCAAACTTGCCTTACTGACAAAACCCGAAAATTACACCAATGAAATTTTAATATATACCATCGATACAGGGGTAATAAGTGAAATAAATGTCAGTAGATATGGCAGTAAAAGTACTGGATGAGAGCCTCAACAAAGTTGTCCTTATCAAACTAAAGGGCGGCAAAGTGATTAGAGGTAATTTACATGGTTTTGACCAACACATGAATCTGCTACTCGACTCATCAGAAGAGATCCCTTCTGAGGGCGAAACAAAGAGTCTTGGAACCATAGTTGTTCGTGGAGACAATGTGGTAATCATATCTCCACCACCAAAGTGATAGTACATGACTAAAGGTACAACATCAATGGGTGG
>JAHEYD010000124.1 GCA_023251795.1 Nitrosotalea sp.
ATAATACACTAAAAACTCCACAAGAAATTCTAAAGTGGACGCTTGACAATCTTCATCCTAAAGTTGCGTTTGCATCAAGTTTTGGTGCAGAAGACGTTGTAGTCATTGATATGCTAATGAGGATAAATCCAAAAGCTAGGATCTTTACACTCGATACGGGAAGGCTTAACCAGGAAACATATGATGTGATGGATGAAATACGGAACAAATACAACATAAACATCGAAGTCATGTTTCCAGATCAGAATGAAGTAGAACAGATGGTTCGGGTAAATGGAATGAACTTGTTCTACCAAAGCATTGGAAACCGAAAACTTTGTTGTGGAATAAGAAAGGTTCATCCACTAAATAAAATGCTTGTAACTCTCGATGGGTGGATAACCGGATTACGAGGTGATCAAACACAAAACAGGTCAGATGCTAGAAGAATGGAGATGGACGAACAACACAATAACATTATCAAAGTAAACCCAATAATTGAATGGAAATGGGAGCAAGTATGGGATTATATCAAAGCAAACAAGATTCCTTACAACAAACTGCATGACAAAGGGTATCCAAGTATTGGCTGTGAACCTTGCACACGTGCAATAAAACCAGGTGAGGACCTAAGAGCAGGTCGCTGGTGGTGGGAAACCGATCCAGAAAAGGAATGCGGGTTACACGCAGATCACGGTAACAAGTGAGCCTTTTGGAAAAAAGCAAAGGTATTGCTTCTCCGCACGGTGGCAAACTAGTAAACAGATTTACAACAAAAAATCCATCTGGAATGCTTACTGTTTCAGTTGATGCAGATCTTGCAAACGATGTAGAAAACATAGCGGATGGCATTTTTAGCCCACTTGAAGGATTCTTACTACAAGACGACTTTGAAAATGTAGTTAGCAAAGGCAGATTATCAAATGATCTTCCATGGACAATACCAATTGTATTGGATGTTGACAGGCAGACTGCTACAAAAATGAAAGATTCTCATGATGTCCTCTTGAAAAATCCAGAAGGTAGTGATTTTGCTATTTTACATGTGGAAGATGTGTACGCTTTTGACAAAACTGTAACTGCAAAAGGTGTCTATGGAACAACCGACCCAAAACACCCAGGAGTGGCAAAAACCATGGCAATGCAAGATGTTCTTGTGGCTGGCAAAATCGACTATGTAAAAAGACCAAAAGAAATTTCTATACGAAAATATAGAAAAACCCCAACAGAAACAAGGGCAAGTTTTGAAAAAGCTGGTTGGAAGACAATTGTTGCCTTTCAAACAAGAAACGTACCACACGTTGCACATGAAATGCTTCAAAAAGCATCTCTTAATACTCATGATGGTCTTTTTATCAATCCACTGATAGGAAAGAAAAAATCAGGTGATTTTACTGATGAAGTTATAGTTAGCTCATATGAAACATTGATCAAACACTATTATCCACAAGGCAGATGTTCTCTGGCAACACTTCACACAGAGATGAGATATGCTGGACCAAAAGAAGCGATTCACCATGCGATAATGAGGAAAAACTTTGGTTGTACTCATATAATAATAGGTCGCGATCATGCTGGCGTTGGAACTTTCTATGATCCGTTTGCAGCACAGAAAATATTCAGTGAATACCGTGACCTTCAGATAGAACCCGTCTTTTATCCGGCATTCTTTTATTGCAAAAAATGTCTTTCTTTTGCAAGTGAAAGAAACTGTCCACACGGAACAGAATTTCAAGAACAGCTGAGTGGCACTAAATTACGAACTATGATACTTGAAGGACAGGCTCCTTCTGAATACATGATACGTCCAGAAGTATCTAAAATTATATTGAATTGGAACAAACCATTTGTTGACTAGATTTTTATTAAAGCCAATTTCAGCCAAATTTGTGCAAAAAACGACTGTTTTATTTTTTTTACTTTTAATTCCAATTCTTCCTACATATGCACAGATTCCATCAAACCCTTCTGTCCGTATGGAATCGGTTGACATTCCTTATGAAAATTTCAATGTAGTCAGTAACAATGCAATTAGTGGTACATTCGAGAATGCGCACACAAAAAACTGGCAACTTAATGTTGAAAACCAACTCGTATATGCAAATCCGCAGGGTAATGCAGCAATAAGACTGTATGATGGCGAAGATAGAACAAAATTTATTGAAATTGGAATGGGTAGCCCACCGGATATGAAATTCTGGGTTGCAGTACAAAATCCCGATGTTGGATATACCGTTCTTCATGATCAAAAACAGGGAGGTTGGAATCATGATGATGAAATAGTTATCGTATATGCGGATGACCTTGGTCTTACAATAAACAATGGCAAAAGAATCGTGATCTCTAACCTGAGTCTTGATTATTACAAGATAAAGGATT
>JAHEYD010000067.1 GCA_023251795.1 Nitrosotalea sp.
TATAAAAACAAACTAAAGCTTCCAGTTACAGAATGGGCAGCTTCAAATGTTCTCAGCTTACCAGTACACCCACTTGTTAACAAACAAAATCTGCACCAAATTGCAAAGATCATACATCAGGTCATAAAAAGATGAATATCGTAGAAAATATTGCCGGAGAAATATGCAAAATTATCCTTCCAATTAACGAAGAAGTATTTTTTGGAAATTCAAAATCCTCAATTGCAGTATGTACGCTTTCTAGCATGAAATTACTAAAAAAGATTTCAAATTCCTCTCTAATGTCAGAAATTAATCTAGTAGGAAGATTACTTTCAGAAAATAAAGGAATAGATTCACTTATCAAACATGTAATATCGAAAAAAAATATTAAAACAATTTTGATTTGTGGCAAAGACACGATGGGTCACAGATCTGGTCACTCTCTTCTTAAGCTCTATGAGAATGGAATAGATTCTAATGGTAGGATAATTGACTCATCCAGCCCTGATCCAATACTGACTGTAACAAAATTTGAAATTCAAACTTTTCAAAAACAAATTACAATCATAAACAAAACAGGCGAGACAGACATCTTGGAAATCAACCGTTCAGTTAATTCACTACTTAAAACTTAATAGCCATTTTTTTGCCTTTCTTGATTTACCCTGTTTTTCTTTTGATATTCTTTTAGAATATCTCCTGGTGTCATATTCAATTCAAGTGAAGCTTGAACAACAAAATGCCATATGTCAATAAGTTCCTCACGAGCTGCAGCTTCATCAAAAGTAACAGGCGTCTTCCACCACTTCCAATTTGTGACGCGTTGAAGTTCAACTGCTTCATGAATTATGGCTGTACATAAAGCAGAAATTTTCCCTTCTACATCTTTTGGGTACCGGTCTAATTTCATCATTTTCTCAAGGTTTTTTTGCATCTTGAAAATCGATTCAAGTTTGTCCTCTTCCATGAATTTGTTTTTTATCTGATATCTATAACCTTTCTTAGAAACGAACCATTTTCTTGTATTGATTAAACCTTTTTTGGATTCGAGACTTTTTTAGTTTAGATAATCCATCTATGCCATATTCTTCCACAGCAAATGATCCCATTATGTTTCCATATACTGCAGCTTCTCTAATGGTTGAAATTTTTGTACTATTCTTACTTGCCATGTATCCAATCATTCCACCAGCAAACGAATCACCAGCTCCGGTAGGATCTACGATATTTTCCATAGAAAAGGCAGGAGAAGGGAAAACAACGTCTTCATAAAAAAGAAGTGAACCATGCTCACCTTTTTTTATAATTACATATTCTGGACCCCATTCCATTATTTTTTTTGCGCATTTTATCAAATTCTGAGTCTTTGTTAACAGTTTTGCTTCTTCGTCGTTTATTACTACTGAATTGACTAATCCCATCATTTTAATGACATCATCTCTTTTTGTAGAAATCCAAAAATCAATTGTATCACACATAGAAAATTTGATCTCATCAAATTCTTTAATGACTTTTGTATTTTGTACAGGATCATTATTTGCCAGATATACAAATGCTGATTTTTTATATTCATCTGGAACTATTGGATTGAAATTACCTAAAACATTGAGCTCTGTTTTATTTGTAGTCCTATGACTGAGTGTTTCATCATAACTACCATCATATCTGAAGGTTTTTCCATTAGCGCGCTCGAGCCCACTTAAATCAAGAAACTTGTTTAGGATATTGTGGTATTTTTTTGGGAAGTCCTGCCCTATTACTGCTATCAGGCCAGGTTTTACAAAAAAACTTGCTGATATAGCAGCAAAAGTGGCCGCGCCCCCAAGAACATCTTTCAAAACTTTTGCAGGTGTCCTTATAGTATCTAGTGCAACCGATCCAAAAACAGTAAGCATTATTTTGCTGGTTTTACTTACCGTGTATAAATTCTCTGGCTTCCTCTTGCGTTGGATAATATATAAACGGAATCTTAAGTGTAGTAAACAATAGATTGTATGCTATTGTTCCATCAAGTCTTAATGATGGCGAATTTTCTTTTTGTTCATATTTATCAAGAACTGTATTATCTGCAAGAAATGGTGTTTCAACTATGCTTTTGCCGTTTGCAGGTATGATAGTTGGTTCTAATATTCCTGCACCAAGATTTTCTCCTTCAACTGATATGATAAAGTCCGTTCGTCCTACATTCAGAATCATAAATGATGAATTCTCAAATTCAAGATTTATACTATAAAGTGTTCCCTCGCTTGTTCTCTCTATTATTTTACTACTTTTCATAGAAACATGTAGTTGTGTTGCAGAAGCATATTGTAAGTAACCAAATATGGCAAGAACTGCTATTATTGATATTACTATTATTGCTATCTTTGATTTACGTTTCATAACGTGTTTGATTTCTAATCGCTTTTTAGTATACATAGGAAAAAAACCATATTTTTATGTGTAAAAGTTTTGATCTATTTTCTAAGTAGCTTAGAGCTAGTAGAATAAATGAAAATATTCAAATGGGTATGTAAAATGGCCAGAATCAGACTAAAATTAGGCGTAAATGAGATTGAAGTAGACTCTAAGGATTTTTACGTAGATAATCAAAGCGTAGACGAAGTCATTAGCAATCTATCTAGATACGTAGCAGAAGAAACCAAGGTACCAAATACAGAAACTACTGTTGATTATCTGAGTTCGCTTGAAGATGCTGAAATCCATGAACCAGAATTCACTGCGCCCATATCAATTGATTCGAGTCAGATTAGAAGCAAAATACACATACTTGCAAGAGATTCATTTTTCGAACAACCAAGAACAGTTTCCGAGGTTGTTGCACAACTTTATGAATATGGCTGGGCTGCAAGACCACTAGATGTATCAAAAATACTTGTAAACATGGCTCTAAACAGAGAACTTCAAAAAGACTCACAAGAGAAACGCAGTTACTATAGCAATAAACTAGTACAACTCAGGTAGATTTGTAATTACAAATCTTACAGGATTCAAGCACATCGCCTTCTAAATGATCAAAATGTATATTGCATTTTTTACACGTATGATGCATATCAAAATACCCATCACTTTCTACTTTTCCAGTCTGGTTTGTTAATAGATCAGTATTTCCACACTTTATACAATGACAACCGCATTGCATGGACATATATCAAAATAATACCACTAATAATCTAGCGGAAATTGAATTTATTTCTGAATTGTAACATAAGAACTATGGAGATTCCTATTACGAGTGGAACAAATAATGGAAATTCTGGTACTACCGTAGTGCCTATGATGTTTATTGTACCTGACATATCTGGCCTAAATCCAAGCCAAGCATGTGTTCCATTATTATAAAACTCAGAATTTAAAGTCTGGTTGCTATTAACATACACATCGTAAGGCTCCCATAACAATTCTAATGGAATTATTGCTGTAACTAATGAATTGCTGTTTGGAATATCAAATGTAATCCTTTTTTCTGGTTGATTAAACTCAAATCCATCAATTTCTGTCAAAGTTTTAATTCCTACCTCGAATTTCTTATCTTCCCACATCACTTCTTTTAAAATTACAGGTTCATCTGACACATATTCTAATGTCATTGGGCCACCATGTTGTCGTATGCCTTTTTCTCCAATGTAAATGGGCCTATCATTAATCCATATCATATCAACATTCTGAGGAAAATAAAAATTAGTTATTTCAGTACCAACCCATTTCCAAGTCCATATGCCATCTTTCGAAACTATGACATCACTAAGATCATATTTTATGAAAATCATATCCTTGTTTGAAGGAGTTAATACAATAGCTATGGGATCTTTCTCTAATGTTAGATATTGTGCGTCATTCCCATCCCTATCTACTACAGAAAGATTCGACATTGTGCCTACAATTGTTTCAATTTGCTGTGTGGTTTTTTTACTTCCTATCACCTCGTGTGTTACATGTGCTATTCCATTTTCATCAATTATAATTTTAATAGTTTGTTGAGGTTTTTCACCAAAAGTTATTTGACCAAAAGCTTCTGACATGGAAAAAAATAATCCAACAATTACTAAAGTCGCAAGTATTTTTTTCAAACTCATCACCTAATCAGATATTGTCACATGAAGCATTTTTGCTTCTTGATTGGGGCAATCATTTTTATCTCTTGGTAGATTTACTATTTTGTCTGCTACATTCATCCCTTCTATGACTTGACCAAAAACTGTATACTGTTTATCAAGAAAAGTACTATCAGTAGTAACTATAAAAAACTGTGAACCTGCACTGTCTGGATCCGTTGCACGTGCCATTGAAACTATTCCACGAAGATGTGACTTGGAGTTAAATTCTGCCTTTATCATATATCCTGGACCTCCTATGCCCCACTTGCTTTTGTCAGGTTTTTTTGTATTAGGATCTCCGCCCTGAATCATAAATCCCGGAATTACCCTATGAAATAATACGCCATCATAAAACGAAGTTTTTGCAAGCTTTACAAAACTTCGTACTGTCTCTGGGGCTAGGTTTGGTAGAAGTTCAAAGACCATTTTTCCAAAATTTGTTTCTATTATAGCCTTTGACATTTTCTCAAACTAGTTACTTTTATCATAAGAGTCTTACTATCATAACATCTATTCCAGAGTAAAATTACCTTTTAGATCAAAAACACGAAGTACTCAAATCTATAGAAATTCTATTAAACTATACAATAATCACAAAAATTCAAGCAAAAAAATCCAAAAGTCAGTTACCAAATATGCATAGCCAGGCACATAAAAAACCACATTATATTTTGGCATTTTCAATGCAAATATTTTAAAATGTTTTGGCAGGACATCAAATCGAATTATTGATCAGACATTTTTCAATTATTAAATATATAATAATTCAACAGCAGAGTAACAGTCTTATATAGAAGATCTGAAAAATAAAAATTGTGAATCGCTCTACTCAAAGCACCAATATTAAAGAAGCAATCAACGCGCTACTTGACAAGGGACTAACAGACAAACAAGATATCTATACTAAAGTAGTAGAAGATCTTGGTGTCCCAAGACCTACCGTAAGAAGGGTTGCGCGAGATTTACGAAATGAACTTTTACAAAAAATTCAGATTTTGCAATCCGAGGTTCCGAGACCCGGATATTTTGGCAACAAAGATGCTGAAAGCGTTACTGCCTAGCAAAATCTTTTCTTTTTATCAATCCTTCCAAGTCTAGTATTTTTCATTACTATTATAAGCAAGAAAATTTGTGAGGTGAAATATGGGACACATTCCTACGGCTACAGTTGGTGCCCTTGCAGCGGTTCTTACAGGTCTATACTTCGTGCTTCCTGATGCAGTGCACTTTACCATGTCAGTGTTCATTGTAGCAGCATGGTTTCTGGTTGTTATATGCTGGCTTGCACAAAAAAGTGCAGATTACATGCATAAACATAGTTCAGACCACGAGATAAAAAAAAAGCTAACTGAGAGTCAGTCCGTCCAAACGGAACAGATAAGTGCCAAAGATCTAGAGCAAACTAAGATTCAATTCTCTACTGATCTTGAAGATCTAAAAGACAGAGTAAAAATTAAAGATAATGAGATAGAAAAACTAAAGATAGAAATTACTAATCTCAAAACTCTAGTAGAAATAGAATCTCTTAGGACAGAGCTTGCAAATCTAAAAATGCTAGCTACACAAGAAAATACAAAACGCAAAAAGAAAAAATAGCACTACTTGCAGTGCTCGCATTGATGAGTTTCATGATTCTGTTTACAACCGGGGCAACTTATAGCTCCACCAAAATGACAATTACAACGACATCCGTCGTTTAGCTTTTCTTCTGACATACACTGATGAATTAATTATCAGTCAACTTAATATGTAACTTTAGTGGTGGAATTCTATGAAATCCTCAATTGGTTTTGGGTTGGCAGCTTTAGCAGCATTACTTGTAATGTTTCCAAATTCTACCTCGTCTGTATCTGAAGAATTTCCTTCTATTCCAACACTTGTATCAAAAGATAACTCGGTTGTTTTACAACAAAAAATCATATCAATGCACATTCCAGAAGATAACACTCTTCCATGGGGTTTTGTCGAAGGTAAGGTGATTAATCCTGCAGAGGGATATCCAGTAATAATCCAGATATACAAAAATGGTGAACCAGTACACTTTGCACAAACTGACGTTAGAGAAGATGGTTCTTACGAATACAAATTTCGTGCTAGAAATGTAGATGGCGATCAAGTGATTAACATATTCCAAGGCGACTATACTGTCAAAATCTTTAAAACAGTTTATGCTACACCTAGCGCAAAGATAGTCTAGGAAGCAAGTTTTAGCGTCTCATCAACTAATTCACGTAGTCTGGTAATGGCTTTTTCGTCAATTATCTTGCCATCCTTTATCTGATCTACGGTCATGTATACTGCCTTTGGATTTGTTATCACTCTAAAATATGACATCAAACCCATAATCATGTTCTGAACATTTGTGAAACCAATGCTTCCTGATGCTAAAATTGCTATACCAGCAGTTTTGCCAGCTGTCTCTTTGTAATTAATATATTCAAAGAGATTCTTCAGAGCTGAGCTAAATAATGAATTGTAAATTGGTGAACCAACGAACCAAACATCAGCTTCAGTAACATCCCTTGCTGTCTGCATTGTAATCTGACTATAACTTTCTCCAAGTCCTTGATAACAATCAATTTTATCTTTTGATAAGTCAATGAATTTTGTATCAGCATTTTTTGTCTTAGCATAATTATACAAATATTCCATCATGATCTGTGTATTAGCACCTTTTCTTGGGCTAGCAGAAATCACAACGACTTTCATAATAACACGCCAATTGATATTATATTTAAATCAAATAACAAAAATTGTCAATTAAATGCTATTTATGAAAATCTAGAATCACATAATCATGAAGAATAATCCATATGATCTGAAAATATACTATTATAATAAAACGGGCTCGGAGGGCTTCGATCCCTCGACCTGTAACTTAGGAGGCTACCGCGCTATCCATGTTGCGCGTCAATAAGACTCTGCGCCACGAGCCCAGCAAAAATCAACCTTGTAACAATTTAA
>JAHEYD010000068.1:0-2622 GCA_023251795.1 Nitrosotalea sp.
CCTGTCCAGCTAGACGACCAAACTCAATTGCATATCTAATTCCTTCTAGCACCAAGGGATTAGCATGTCCTGCTGCATCACCAACAAGTATTAGGTTATCAGCAATCGTATCATGTGTTAAACCTTCATTTGGTATGAGCCCATAGTGGAATTCAATGGGAACTATTTTTCCTAGTTGAGCTAACGGACCAGGTTTTTTGTCCATAAGTTCAAGTAAGCGTTGTGTAGGATCCACCTGAGATTCTGGTTTTCCTATACCAACACCAATTCTTACTTTGTTTTTACCTAATGGAAAAATCCATGCATAACCAGCAGGAGAATATTGTTGCCCTACCATCAAAGTCCATGTTTCTGGATCAACATTTTCTACATAGGCTTCATACTCTGCTCCTACTCCAAATCTTTTCCATTGTCGAACTATACCAAGATTTTTCCCTATGACTGAATGGAAACCACTTGCATCTATTACAAGCTTGGAGTGAAAAATTAGATCGTCTTTTAGAGACGTAGCTTTAACTCCTACTAGTTTTCCCTCATTAGTCAAAGGGGTTGTTACATTAGTTCGTACAAAAATATCTGCTCCAACACTAGCTGCTTGATATGCAAGAAACTGGTAGGTTTTTCGAACATCTAAAACTGCTGCTTGATATTCAGTACTACGTATTGTTACATGGTTATTTGGTGAATAAAATGAGTAATTTTTTATTGGATTATAAAAATCTGATGAAATTCCAAATTTTTTGATGTCATTAATCCAAGTTACTCCACTTGTTCTAATACTCTGTGCAATTGCTTCTTCTCTTTCAAGCACTGCTACACGTACTCCTTTCTTTGCAGCTGCCCATGCAGCTGATGAACCTGCAGGTCCAGCACCTACAATTACTATATCGTAATTGTATTCTCTTGTCATTAATTCACCATCTTTGAAGCGAAGATTATAAATCACTCATTTTTCTGTTTCATTATTTTGGGTTTAATGCTAACTAAAAAGAAACCACTTTGCTATGAATGCTTATTATGAATCAGATTGTTTAATGAATAACAATTGTGGCCATTTAGAATGAATATAGATAGTACAGCAAAGCGATCATGACACCTATTGTAGAAGCATCATGCACACACACAAATCCCAATCTTTTTAGTTCACAGTTGAAACCAAAAAGAAGATGGGAGAAGATGGTCTTGTCATCGTATATACAGGTAAAGGAAAAGGTAAAACTACTGCTGCCCTTGGAATGGCATTACGGGCTGTAGGATACAACTACAAAATTTGTATGATACAATTCATCAAAGGTTCATGGCACTGTGGTGAGATGACTTCATCAAAGAGATTAGAACCAGAATTTGAGCTTATCGCGGTTGGCAAGGGCTTTGTTGGAATTATTGATGATAAAAGTCCTTACGAAGAACATGAGAAAATTGCTCAGGAAGCTCTTCGCTTAAGCAAAGAAAAGATAAGATCAGAAAAATATGACGTCATAATACTTGATGAAGTAAACTATGCAATTAATCTGGGATTGATAAAAATAGAAGACGTATTAGATTTAATAAAAAACAAACCTCAAAAACTAAATCTAGTTCTTACGGGAAATCATGTAAAAAATGAGATCATAGAAATTGCGGATCTTGTTACCGAGATGAAAGAGATAAAACATCCCTTCAAATCTGGTGTCAAGGCCAAGAAAGGTATCGATTTTTAATCAGCAACATTAAATTATGTAGCGAAAATCTGAAGAATTATGACTACTGAGATACATGAACTTCCAGAAGTAGGAGAAATTGTTGTCGCTACTGTTACAAGGATAGTGGATCAAGGAGCATATGTTAGTCTTGATGAATTCAATAACATACCGGGGTTTTTACACATATCAGAAATTGCCACAGGCTGGATTAGAAGTGTAGAAAAATTTGTTAAGGTTGGAGAGAAAAAAATACTTTTAGTAAAAAGAGTAAATACTGCTAGATCTGAAATAGACTTATCATTAAAACAAGTTTCGGCTGATCAAAAGAAAAAGAAACTTTTAGAACTGAAACGAAATGAAAAAGAACAAGTCCTTATTGATGGTTTGAAGTCGAAAGCTGGACTTTCTCAGGCAGAAGTAGATAAGTTGGAGGAAGTTTTGGTTAACAAATTCAATTCAGTTTATGATGCATTCTCAGAAATAGTATCAAAAGGAGTGACAGTCCTAGATGGACTCAATTTATCCAAAAAAGTGATTTCTGCGATAGAAGAGATTAGCTCAAAGATTCAAGTTCCACATGTAGAAATACGTGGCGTATTAGAGATCACCTGTACAAAATCTGACGGGATAGAGATTATAAAAAAATCACTTCTTGAAGCTATAGAAAACAAAGATGCCGCTGTAGAAATTAATTACATCGGAGCTCCAAAATATAGATTAACTATTTCTGCTCAGAATTTTAAGACGGCTGAAAGGGTACTCAAACCAGTACTTTCAACAATTCAGGCTTCGCTTGAAAAGAAGGGTGGTACTTTCAAATTTACTAGAGAAGAATCAAAGAAGACTCGCGAGGGATAATATGCGATTTCAGATGCGTAAGTGCACTGCTTGTAAAAAATATACACTAAAAGATGATTGTCCTAAATGCGGAAATAAAACT
>JAHEYD010000068.1:2722-7008 GCA_023251795.1 Nitrosotalea sp.
TAAGCTATTGGTGTAAATGGAAACATTTTTCCTAACAGGGTATTTTCCCAAAAGTAATTTGTTGGGGTAAATCCATCATTTTGAAGGAATTGTGATTGATTTTCACCTGCAATACGCATAAACCATTGTTTTTTACTTTCGTCACCACCTCCGCCAAGTATGTAAAATTCTTGATCGTTTGAAACAAACTTTTGTCCAACTACATACACCAGAACATAATCAGCATTTAATTGTTGGAGAATTTCCCATCCTTTGTCAGGACTACTAAGAAACATTTTTGCTATCATGACTATCCTATCTGTGGATATAGTAGCATTATCTGCAAGCGATGTTCTTTCACCAAGTGTAGTTATCCAGTATCCGTAATCCCACCATGAGGCAATCACAGCGTCTTGAGGTGTATTGATTTTAATCCATTCCAAGGATGCAGGCCAATCATCTGTTGCCATGTTGAAGTTGGAACCACCATTAAGAATGGTTGGTGGTGCTTTGGTTGCAGAAATCCAATTAGTATCAGCTGGAAAGATGGTAGGAGACAGAAGTAAAACGATTATAGCAATAACATATGATATTTTAGCAGGTCTACTTTTTGTACTAATTGTTTTTTTGTTTTGTACAATTTCTTTTTTCATTATTTCTGATGTAATAACAGATAGCCCGACTGATGAGAGGATGATAACTGAGATGGATGTAAAAAGCTCTAGTCTTGCAAAGGTTGCACCTGCATAAACTCCAACAAGTCCTATAATCAATGCAAATATGGACATTTCATTTTTGATTTTAATTGGTAATGAAATATTTTCATTAGCTGTTTCTTTTCTAAAAATTAACCATACGCCTATACCTGCAAATAATAACAACACCGATAGAAAGAAAAAATTTTGAGCGAGTGTTGGTGTTGCATGTTCTGCAACAGAGTCTACAAGAGGATCTTTTGTAGTTAAAAATGGATTTATTGCATTAAGATAACGAAAGCTTGGTAATGAAAGAACATTAGATAAAATTATTCCAAAACCAGC
Source organism: Nitrosotalea sp. (assembly GCA_023251795.1). GTDB lineage: Archaea > Thermoproteota > Nitrososphaeria > Nitrososphaerales > Nitrosopumilaceae > UBA8516. Next base: position 3,742 of record JAHEYD010000068.1, read on the forward strand.
TAGAATAGACGCTCCTAAAAATGCTAAACTATTTCTTATTACATTTTCTTGTTTACTGAATTTTCGAATAAATGTTAGAATAACTAGAAATATGGTTGGTCCAATTAGAGCAAATCCACCAATGCCAGTTAGAAAACTAATTCCAGGTCGTGCAAATAAAGATGAGATTAGAACTGTGGTTATTACAAAGACGGGTATTGCCCAAAGCAGGAATTTATGATCTTTTCTAAAGAATGGAAGTGCTACAATAAACAGTCCTACCGGCATAAGGAAAAACTGTATTCCTCCCCAAGAGGCAAAACCGATTGCTAAAAACAATCCACCTCCAAATAACTTTCCAAAAGCAACTTTATGATTTTCTGATTTCAATCCACTAAGAAATAGGTAAAGTGCTAAAAGACCATAAAAGAGTCCAAGTGGTTCTGATTTGAACCAACCTATTGTGCCTCTAATGATTATAGCTGGCGATAATGCAAAGAATAGTGATGCAAAAAGACCTGCGGTGGTACCGCCAATAACTCTTACTAATGCAAAGATAACTATCGCTGTAAGCGAACCAAAAATGACAGGAAACATTATAGTAAAATCATAGAGACTTGAACCTCCACCAAAAATTTGATACAAAAATGCAGCTGTAAAATGTAATGGAACTTGGGATGTTACAAATACGTCTCTTCCTTGTGGATACCAGCTCATATCATCATGCCAGTTTACATATGCATCTATGCCATTATCTACAAGATATTGGGTTGCTCTATAATTGAAAAAAGGATCAAATTCGTTAAGTTCAAAACCATAGTCTGCTGCTTGAGATCTAATCATTGCAGACATAGAAAATGAAATTGCGAGTATGCCTATAATCAGTAAATGGCGCAGATGAAATTCGAATTTACCAATAGTAAACAACTTATTAGAAATCAATCATTTTCTGTGGAATTTTTTAGACTTATTACTCTTTTGTGAGAATTTGTACTTTACATGATTTTATCATATCTTTGAATTCTTTTGCATCATTTTCACTTCCTACTATAGTCCCATAATGCATAGGAATGGCAATTTTTGGTTTTATATTCTCAATTGCATTTGCGGCTTCTTTTGCTGTCATTACATAGGTACCACTAACTGGAATAAGTAAAACATCCGGTTTGAGATCAGTCATTTCTGGAATAAGATCTGAATCACCCGTATGATAGATTGTTGTACCTTGTATAGTAATAATGAAACCAACCTTCTTGTCCTCTTTTGGATGAAATGGCTTTTTTGTATCTGGATTTATCTTATCTATGTTATATGCCGGTATTGCTTTTACTTTGACATTGTTTATTGTTTTTTCCTCTCCAGGTGCAATTCCTATCTTTTCTTTTAATGATATGTTTGAAATTTGAGACATGCATTCGTTTGCAGCAACAATTATTGTATTTTTAGATGAGATTTTTTTTAGATCCTCCAGACTCAAGTGATCAAAATGATTGTGTGAAATTAGTACTAGATCGGCTTGTATGGTTTTAGATAGTTTGTATGGATCAATACAAATTGTTATTTCTTTTTCTAGTGTGAATGTATCATGACCATACCATCTTATTTTGATTCCGTGGTATTCAAACATAATCAAGAAATAATTTGTGATCAAGTTAAATTTTACTATGGTTCTAGAACAATTCTATCGTTTGCTAGAGAAATAACAGAACCACCTAATTTTTTTATTCTTTTTTTGAGTTCATAATCAATAGTTGCTATCATTCCCCTATGGATTTTTATGTGTGAAATCAATGCTTCGTCAACTGATTTTCCTGAGATTTTAATTTTCTTAAAATTTTTGATTAATTGTAAAGCATTAGATGCGGAAGTTTTTTTTTAACTGTTTTTCCATGTGAAATTCGTTCGAGTTCTTTTATAACCATATCAGGTACTATAAACTCAATTGTTCCAATCTCTGTCTCAAGATTTGAGATATTTTTGATATTTTTAGATGCAAGAAGCATCAAAAAACTTGTGTCACAGACAACCTCAACCAACTACAACACCTGCACCAATCAATCTCCATCTTTCTGCTATCCTTCTGCTTAATGCAACCTTACCCTTTTCAAAGAGACAAACCGGTCTTTTGAACTGTACATCGATCTTTTCTCCTCTAACACTTGTAACTTTGGAAAGAATTGGTGCTGTTCCTATGCTTAGCCTTAATGATTCACCAACTTGGACAGATGAAACTTTAATCTCGTCTGCCGAGCCAACTGCAGTATCAAATAGATTTATTTCGAGTTTCGCACTTGTAGAATTTTCTGGTAGAGTACCTGGTTTTCCTATTACAGAACCAATCAATGAATCACTTCTTGTCATTGAAGGATCAAGCTTTGTTCCTATTGCAACAAGACCACCAGGTTTTACTTCATCCACAAGACCTGCACCAGTTCCAAGTGAAGCTATTTGTGTTCTGATTAATTCATATTTATCACCTTTTTCGCTGGCAAGACCTGGTTTAATTTCAATTTCATCGCCCAGTTTTAAAGAACCTTGAACAATGCTTCCACCTATTACACCGCCTTTAATGTTCTTAATTTTAGTACCAGGTCTGTTAACATCAAACGAACGCAAAACATGCATTATTGTGTTTTTTGATTCCTCACGTTTTGGAGTTTCAATAGTGGATTCGATTGCTCCAATTAATGCGTCTATGTTTAGTTTTGACTGAGCAGAAATTGGTATTATTGGTGCTTTGGCAGCATTTGTACCTTTAACAAATTTTATAATATCATTATGATTTGCCATAGCATCTTCGTATAAGACAAGATCAGCTTTGTTCTGTACAAGTACAATTTGCTGTATTCCGAGCGTTTGTAGTGCAAGCAGATGCTCTTTTGTTTGTGGTTGTGGCACCTTTTCATTTGCTGCGATTACAAGCATAGCTCCATCAATTAGTGCAGAACCAGAAAGCATGTTTGCCATAAGACTTTCATGACCTGGACTGTCTACAAAACTTACTACTCTTGTTAATTCACTTTCTTTTCCGCAATTGTTGCATTTTGGTGTAACAGAATATCCAAGTGGTGGGTCGCAGCTTTTACACTTGTAAAATGCTGCATCAGCATATCCTACGCGGATTGTGATTCCGCGTTTTAGTTCTTCGCTGTGAGCACTAGTCCATACTCCCGTAAGAGCTTGGATTAGTGTTGTTTTACCATGATCAACATGTCCAGCAGTTCCAATGTTAACACATGGTTGATGCCCATATTTTTTTATGTACCAATCTGGAAGAGTTTCGCGCCA
>JAHEYD010000069.1 GCA_023251795.1 Nitrosotalea sp.
CCTTTTAATTGTTTGAAGGTACACGAAACTGTTCAAAATGGCAGGTGATCCATATGCAAAGCGTCTCTTGTGGTTTGTCTTTGCTGGATCAAAAGGCGGTCTGAACAGAATGCGTCTCATATCTACAATACGAAAGACTCCGCTTAATGCTAATCAACTAGCAAAAGAGATTGGATTAGATTACAAAGCAATCCAACATCACATAGGCGTACTTGAAAAAAACAACCTCATAACACGAGTTGGTGACAAATATGGAGTCACTTTTTTCATTTCTACATTCTTAGAAGTCAATTTAGAAACATTTGACGAAATTGTAACCAAATTGGAAAAAAGTAAATAAGCTTAGGAGGATGATTTTTTCTTACATGGAACCAATAATGACAATCAGCACAATCGTATCTGGTCTAAACATGATTCTGTTAGGTGTTTTGATTGGTGTGTTTGCCAAGATATATCAAAAAACAAAAGCACAGCTTCCATTAGGTATGATATTTTTTGCTGGACTATTATTTTTGCATAATATCATTGGAGTATATGCATACTTTTCTATGATGGATCTTTATGCTGCAGCGCTTTTACCATATCTTCTTGCAGTTCACATCGCAGAATTTGCTGGCATCTTAATCTTTCTTAAGATCACATTACAATAGCTCTGATTTATTTGTAAGTCATATACAGTAATTTTGTGAGACAACAATACAAAGAATATCTTAAGCTAAACAAAAATATTTTACTTGGATTTTTAGCATCAATTGTTATTTCAGCTATTGTAGCACAACTTCTTTCAGAACAAGAACATTACCTGAATACCACCCTTACACTTGTAGTAGACTACATAGTGTACTTTTCCACCTTTGGCGGTCTGTATTATTTAGATAATAGAAAAAAGTATATTCTAAAAACAGGCGAGACAGACAAAACTTTACTAAAAAAGGATCTTATCAAAATCGTAACCTCACTTGGTATTGGTGAAGTGATATATACTATAGTGAGATGGCTTTTACAATATTATTTACTCACAGAAAACTATGATCCATATTTGGCATCCCTTATTTCTCAATCGATATCAACTACAATATACATGGCAGTTGTGAATTTCAGTGTCAAACTTACGAGGTTATACAAAGATGACGCTTAGCATATACGTAGATGGCTCAGGAGGACCAAATTCTGGATTTGGTTTTTTTGTGAAAGAAACCGGTGAATCTTTCTATAAAGAAGAACCAAACATTACAAACAATCAAGCAGAATATCTTGCCATAATTACCGTCTTGAAAAAATTTTCAGACCACAAAGACGAGATAAACATTTACAGCGATTCTAAAAACACAGTATCTCAACTAAATCACGAATATGCCATAAACAGCCCTGAACTTAGAACCTTGGCTATAGAAGCTTGGAATTTGATGGGGAAATATTCTAATCTTTCAATAAAATGGATTCCAAGAAAAGAAAACCTAGCAGGAAAGATGCTTGGAAGTTAATGACAACGGATAACTTATTATACAATCCAATTTGATCCCAATTCATTAAAAATGGCTGAATCTGTTTTTCTTTCTCCAAAATCTATTGCAATAATTGGCGCATCAGATAAAGAAGGCAGTGTAGGACGAGCAATTACATCAAACATAATGAAAGGATACACTGGAAAAATTTTTCCCATTAGCCCTACTAGAGATACAGTATTTGATAAAAAAGCATACAAGAACGTACTTGATGTTCCAGAAGAAATTGATCTTGCAGTAATTATAACAAAAAATGATGTAGTGCCTTTTGTACTGGAAGAATGCGGCAAGAAGAAGATTAAAGGTGCTATTGTAATTACTGCTGGATTTAAAGAAGTAAATGAAGAAGGGGCAGCACTTGAACGAAGATTAGGAGAAATTGCAAAACAATATGGTTTGAGAATCATAGGTCCAAATTGTCTTGGTGTGATGAATCTTGCACCACAGACAATGATGAATTCAACATTTCTAAAAGTAACTCCAAAATCAGGTGGAATCGCACTTGTTTCACAAAGTGGAGCTATTTGTGCAGCTTTGGTAGAAGATGCAAGTGCTCAAGGAATTGGATTTTCTGCCGTCATTAGCATGGGAAACAAAGTCGATCTCAATGAAGTGGATATTCTAAGGATACTTGCAGAGCATGAGCAAACCAAAGTCATAGTCATGTATCTTGAAGATTTAGGAAACGGTCAAGAATTTCTAAAAATTTGCAAACAAATAACACGTCTTAATCCAATAAAAAAACCAATTGTTGTTTTAAAATCAGGTCGAAGTCCAGAAGGTGCAAAGGCAGCCATGTCGCACACTGGAGCTTTGATGGGTTCTGACGAAATTTATGATGCACTACTAAAGCAGTCTGGCGCAATTCGTGTTGATACTATGGAAGAATTATTTGATTACGCAACAGCGTTTTCTAAACAGCCGCTTCCAACACAAGGAGATCTTGTAATTGTTTCTAATGCAGGAGGACCAGCAATCATATCTACTGATGCCTGCTCCAAGCTTGGAATTAAAATGGCAAAAATTGAGGAAATTCGACCAAAGATTAATGCAGTTATCCCACCTTGGGGTTCTTCCAGAAATCCAGTTGATATTGTAGGTGATGCAGATTTTAATAGATTTGATAATGTGTTAAACGAAGTTCTTGCACATCCAAATGTAGGTTCTGTTATTGCAATGTGTACACCATCTGCAACTTTGGATTACAACAAACTTGCAGAGGTTATAGTCAATATGTCTAAAAAATATTCAAACAAAACTATACTTGCAAGCCTTATGGGCTTGGATGAGGGAATAAAAAACAAGGAAATACTTGCACAAGGAGGCATACCTCACTACACCTATGCAGAGACTGCTATTCGCTCTCTTAACGCGATGCTACGGTTTACTCAATGGTCTCAGACTCCTGAGGGTACTGTTCGAAGGTTTACTGTAAACAAAAAGAAAGTTGAAAAGGTATTTGCCCAAGTAAAAGCTGAAGGAAGAAAAAATCTGCTTGAAGAAGAAGGACAAGAAGTTTTACGAGCTTACGGTTTCCCAGTGCCAAAAAGCATTCTTGCTACAAAAGATAAAGAAGCAATTCAAGCTGCAAAAAAGATTGGTTTTCCAGTAGTGATGAAGATTGCATCGCCACAAATTATACACAAATCAGATGCAGGTGGAGTAAAAGTTGGACTAAAAAATCCACAGGAAGTAAGAGCCGCGTTTAAAGAAATAATCAAGAATGCAAAAAAATACGACAAAAAAGCGATCATAAAGGGAGTCTTAGTACAAGAAATGGTAAAGGGCGGCAAGGAAATCATAATTGGTTCTAAATTAGAACCTGGATTTGGACCTGTTGTAATGTTTGGGATGGGTGGAATTTATGTTGAAGTTTTAAAGGATGTTGTATTCAGACTTGCTCCAATTACAAATAAAGAAGCAGATGAAATGATCTCTTCTATTAAAACAAACAAGCTTTTACAAGGAGTACGTGGTGAAAAACCATCTGACCTCAAAAAATTATCTGAATGCATACAAAGACTTTCTCAACTAGTAAGTGATTTTAAAGAGATAAAGGAGCTTGATATGAATCCTGTTCTAGTCTTTGAAAACGGAAAAGGCTGTAAAGTGGTAGATGTAAGAATCGGTCTTACCTGATCGCATATCTGCATTTTTTGCCGCTAAATACCACATCTAAGATTTTATATTGCTGTGACGAAGAATAGGTGCATGCCAATTAGGACTGGTGATGAGTACATACAAAGTCTCAGAGGAAGAAATCTCAAGGTCTATCTTTTTGGAGAACGTGTTAAAGAACCAGTAGACCATCCAATTATACGACCTTCCATTAACGCTGTTGCTGAGACATACGATCTTGCTGTTAGAGAAGAAGAACTTGCCACAGTACATTCTTCAATAACAGGACAAAAAGTTAATCGATTTTTGCATATTGTCGAAAGTGCCACTGATCTTGTTAACCAAAATAAAATGCAAAGAAAACTAGGCCAAAATACTGGAACATGTTTTCAAAGATGTGTCGGCATGGATGCACTAAACTCACTTTATTCTGTTACCTATGAAATAGATGAAAAATACAAGACAAGCTATCACAAAAGACTAGTTGATTTTATAAAGATGGTTCAAACTGAAAATCTTGTAATTGGTGGTGCTATGACTGATCCAAAAGGAGACAGAAGTAAAGCTCCACATGAACAAGAAGATCCCGACATGTTCTTACGTGTAGTAGAAAAGAATGACAAAGGTGTTATCATAAAAGGAGCAAAAGCACACCAAACCGGTTGTATCAATTCACATTGGATTATAGTAATGCCAACAATGCGACTGCAAGAAAATGACAAAGATTATGCAGTAGTTGGGGCTGTTAGGGCAGACGATCCAGGTATTACATACATCTATGGTCGACAGTCTTGTGACACAAGAAGCATGGAAGAAGGAGATCTTGATGCAGGAAACGCAAAATTTGCAGGACAAGAAGCCATGATCATTTTTGATGACGTTTTCATTCCGTGGGAACGCGTTTTTATGAATGGCGAATATGACTTTGCTGCGATGCTTGTTGAACGATTCACATGTTACCACAGAAGAAGCTACGTCTGTAAAACTGGATTAGGTGATGTACTTATTGGAGCTGCAGCATCCATTGCGGATTATAACGGAATACCAAACGTATCTCATATCAAAGACAAACTTGTAGAAATGACACATCTAAACGAGAGCATTTACGCAGCTGGAATTGCATCTTCATATCAAGCACACCAAACAAAATCTGGGGTTTGGTTAAACGATGACATGCTTGCAAATGTATGTAAACATAATGTTACGCGATTTCCATATGAGATTGGCAGACTGGCACAAGATATCGCAGGAGGATTAATGGTTACATTGCCATCAGAAAAAGACTTTAGAAATCCAGAAACTGGACCAATTCTTAAAAAATATCTGAAAGGACGTAAAGGAGTCGATGTTGAGAACAGGATGAGAATCTTGAGATTAATTGAAAACATGACGATGGGAAGAAATGCTGTAGGTTATCTAACAGAGTCAATGCATGGGGCGGGTTCACCACAAGCACAAAGAATTAACATTTCACGACTAATGCAGCTTGGTTATAAAAAGAAGCTCGCCAAAAATCTGGCAAACGTAAAAGAAGAACCTGATCATACACCTGAACAAGCTGATTATTTCGAACGCGTATTCAAGGTAAGCAAAACAGAAAACAAAAAGCTTGCAGAAAAACTAGCTGGCGTTCGAAACTAATTCTCTTTTTGTTCTGATTCTTTAGATTCTGCGGCTTCTCTACTTTTAGCTACATCATCAAAATGTCCTATTTCGGTTGGTGTTGATGTATTTGTAACATCAGAATTTGCTGGAGGAGATTGATCTGATGAAACTAGACCTGATTTTGTTTTACTCTTTCCATATTGTTTGTATATCATAATTCCAATAATGACTGCAATTATGATGTAATTTATTGGTGGAGTAAGAATTCTTGTAACATATCCAATCTGTGGAATTACATAGGCTACTTTACCAATGTATTCATCCTTAGTTATTGGAAAATCTGTTCCCGGTATGGAAGCAGGATTTGCATCTCCTTTTGTTCTGACTACATATGGATCTTCATCAAGAATCTCCGCTACTCTGTGCACAATAACCCTATCATGACCGCTTGGTCTGTTGAAAACTATGATATCGCCTTTTTGAATCTTATCAAAAGGATCATTGCCCTGTACTATAAGAACATCAAAAACATTCAGTTTTGGCTCCATGCTGCCACTTGATACCACATAAAATGGGTTGTCAGTACCAAAGGCAATCCTAAGGCCAAACCAAATGATTGCAACACCAATGACAACTATTATGATGTCCTTTACAATTGCAGAAACTCCAGAATGTTTACTCAAACTACACTCTGTCCAATAAGTTTGTAAAATAAATCTTGCTCAACATTGTATATTCTATTTTATTTTTTTACCACAACTTTCACAGAATTTTGCATCTGGTTTATTATCAAAACTACACTCACTGCATTTTGAACTTGCATCTAACACTTGGCTACCTAAAAGAACTATTTCTCCTATTTTCTTAATTTCTTCCCACTTTATTACAACATCATTTCCATCATTTTTTGTAACAACTAGAACAATTCCTGGTTGCCCAGTTTGTATGCCTATCTGTTTTACAGCTCCGATCTTTCGTGCTTCAGAATCATAAACAGCCAAACCTGTTATGGAATTAAATGTAGTAACGCTTGATGATGTTAATACTGGTTGTGAATAGGTTTGCTGTGAAGATATGTAATCTGTAGGAGATTCACCAAGAATTTGACTTGCAAGTGTTTGTGGTCTTGCTAGACCAACTTCTGTACTTTCATCTGGTTTGCTAAAGCTTCTATACTCTGCAAGAACCGAACCGCAGTTAGTACAGATGTATTGCCCTTTTTCTAAAAGCATAAGGTTGTCTGCAACAAGTTCATTTGGGGTTTCATAATCTATTCTAGGACTTCCTTCAAAGTCTTTTTCACAAGTATTGCAAAAATATTTTGAAATCTTCTCTACATCAATTCTTCCTACTGGAGCAAGAAAGAGATCAGGTCCGCCAAGATTTCCTTTTCTTTGTTGATCATCAGTAACAGATGCCATGACATAACCTCCAGAACCTCTTAGTTTTTTCAATCGAAGTTCTGTGCTCATAGTTTAGGTCTATAAAAAAGTCATTTAAGTATGTATTCCGGTGTAAATTTTACAATAAAAATGTGTCTTATGCGGATGTTTGGTGATAAGAAATTATACAATTTCTAATAACACAATGATTTTTTTGTAATATTTTGGAAAGGGTTATTAGAGGCAAAAAACTGAGTTAAAACATCGAAAATAATGACGGAATAAGCAATGAGCTTTCTCTGTCATTGCTTAAGAAAGATGAAAGAAATTGATAACATTTGAAGAATTAGGAAT
>JAHEYD010000125.1 GCA_023251795.1 Nitrosotalea sp.
CCCTTCTGAGGGCGAAACAAAGAGTCTTGGAACCATAGTTGTTCGTGGAGACAATGTGGTAATCATATCTCCACCACCAAAGTGATAGTACATGACTAAAGGTACAACATCAATGGGTGGCTATACCAAAAAGCATCCTCACATTAGATGCAGGAGATGTGGAAAAAATTCATTCCATGCACGACATAAACGCTGTGCTAGTTGTGGATATCCAGATTCTAGAATTAGAAAATATACTTGGATCAAATGGTATACATAAATGCAAGAATTAGTACTCGTTCTTGGTTCGGTTGCCGGAGCTTGTACCGCGGTTGCAATAGATAAAATTCCAAAACGCAAAAACGATAAATTTGTTTTAAGAGCAAATCCAGTAATAAAAAGTCAGATTCAGTCATTGGAAATAGAAAAGGACATTCTTACAAAAACTATATCTAGATTATATCAAAATGAATCGGAACTTTCAAAAATTCAGCGTGATAAGCTTTTACTCAGATACCAAAACCAGCTTGGACTTGTTATAGCAAAAATTGAAAAACTTGAAGCTGCAAGTAAGCATCCTGACATTGGACCATTAGGCGATGGTTTGATTACATTGATGGATCAAAAACTTTCTCAGCTAGATAAAAAATTACATGAAATCTCTTCCAAAATAACAGTAGCTGCTATTACTCCACCCCAGATAAAACAACTAGAACCAATCAAAGTTGTCGTAGAAAAATCTGAGATAAGGAAAATAGAAACGAAGATTGAACCTCTAAAGGAAAAGAACTATACTCCAATGCCGCCCATCGAAGTTCCATCTACTGGATCTCATAAATCAGTAGAGCTTACTACACTTACAGAAATTCCAAATAAGATGCCAGAATTTCTTCTAGAGTTTATGAAACCAGCACCTATTGTTCCACCAAAGCAGATCAAGGACGAAATAATAACAGAACATCATGTAGAGATCGAGAAACCAAAAATTAGAGAAGTTGAACAAATCATAGAAGCACCAAAACCTGATCCAGTTCAGCCTCCTGTTGAAAAGAAAATCCAGATTCCGTCAGCAGTTAAAATCCCAGAGGATGAGAAATTAGAAGACGATGACAAAGATATTGATAAGATAAAAAGCGAAATAATGAAGGCCCTCTCTAAACTTGAGCAAGTTGAGGTAGAGTAATTGACCGTGGATGATGCCATAAAGGCATTGTCAAGTGATACACTAAAACTTGTAAACGATAATTATGTTTTAGGACTTGGGAGTGGAAGAGCTGCAACTGAGTTGGTTAGATCACTTTCGTCATATCTTAAGGAAAAAAATATCAGAGTAAAAGCAGTCCCAACATCATTACAAATTAAGTTAGAAGCCGAAAGAGGAGGCATTCCCATAATCGAAGCGGATCAAATAGAACATATCGATATTGTTTTTGATGGTGCAGATCAAATAGATGAAGAAAGAAACATGATAAAAGGTGGCGGTGGAGCGCTTTTACGGGAAAAGATTCTCATAAACGTAGCAAAAAAAGTAGTCATCATAGCAGACGAATCTAAATTTGTAAAAAAACTAAATCACAGCGTACCGATTGAAGTACATCCATTTGCCCGAAATATAGCTGCAAAACAGATACAAAAATACGGTGGCAACCCAGTTCTCCGTACCATAGAACGTGGCTATCCATTTGTTACAGAAAATGGAAACATAATTTTAGATAGTGATTTTGGTGAGATATCAGACCCAAAAGAACTAGCTGAAAAGATCATTCAAATTCCTGGTGTCATAGAAGTCGGCATCTTTACAAGAAAACCAGATATCATATACAAAGTAAAAGAAAATGGCAAATTCGATGTGTTGACCTAGACAGGTCTTGCAACATATTTTCCATATCCTTGTTTGCCTATCACTTTGAGATCTTCTGCCACAACTTCACCTCTTACAAGTGTCTTGACAGGCCATCCCTTGAGGTTCCATCCATCATATACAGTATAATCTGAAAACCCGTCAAGAAGATTACTTGATACCTTGTTTTCTTTTTTTAAATCCACTAGAACAATGTCGGCATCAGAATCTTTTTGTATAATGCCCTTTTTGGGAAACATCCCAAATATCCTGGATGTCTTTAGACTAGTTAGTTCCGCTAGTTGTGGTAGCGTAATTCTGCCCTTGTTTATTCCCTCACTGATCAATATAGGCAACATGGTTCCTATGCCTGGAAAACCTGCAAGTGCCCCCCAGACATCATTTCCTCCCAGCTTTAGTTTGAGTTGATTTGCAACATGATCTGTCCCTATTGAATCAACTGTTCCAGA
>JAHEYD010000021.1 GCA_023251795.1 Nitrosotalea sp.
ATTCCTCACAAAACCATGCACTAAACCACGCATCACAATACCCTCTTTACCTCCTGAGGATATTTCATAATTTTCCCTATGTTTTTCTACAAGTTCTGAAGCTAGCGTGTAAAAATGATCGCTTGAAATATGTTTTGATTCACATATTTTTTTGCGTATCTGCGAGAATGGCATCCAACCTATAGATGTAGATGGTTCTGTTAGACATTTATCAAATTCAATTTTAAAATCAATATTAGGATTTATCTGATGTGATACATTTATCGTATTTTGTACATCATGTATATGGTTTATTGTTTCAGATTTGGCAAATTTCAATTTTGTAGCCTTGTCTAGTGCTAGTTTGAATTTAGGATCATCTTCCGAGATTTGTGATCTGTGGTTTTCTTTAGTCCAAACAAAATATGCATTACCTTTTTTTTCAACAATGATTTCTTGTTTTTCAATTAGATTTTCTAATACATTTTCACAGTTTCTGCCAAATGTTCTTTTTAGTTCTGTTCTTTTAATTCCCTTTAGACCTGAAGAAGATATCTTCTTGAGAATCTCGTCGTCCATGGCGTCTCATTTCTTGAATTTTATTTAAGACCACATGTAGTCTGCTACAACAATTTAGTGAAAAATTCTTACCTATTCAATAGCTTTACGCATAAATACTGACATTTCTGCTTTGATCTTGGGATGATGATAGAGTTAGCTGATTTAATGATGAGAGAAACTCTGGGGTATCTGACCAAGAAGTTAATTGAAGGTCATTGCACAGTTACCTAATTATTAATAGTACCGTATTGTACCGTATTTCATGCTAACATGCGAATATTGCCCAAAGCAATTCATTGAGACAGAAAACGGTTTAGTTCAAAAAACTTTCCACGAAGTCCTTCATGATCCAGAAGTAGTTAACAACTAATTCTGGACGTTTTTTCTAAAAACATTTTAAATACGAACTTTTTTATCAGTTAGCTTTCCATTATTGTAAAGTGACAAAAAAATCTAGTCGCGACATTACAGTTAAGACAAAAAGAGATTCAAGCTCAGACATTTTGAAAAAAATGAGTTCGATTTCTGATGCAACAAAAATTCTAGCCAGTGAGGTTAAATCCATGTCAAAGATTTTTGCAGAAAATCAAAAGATCCTCATTTCACTAAAAAATATGATAGATGCAGTTGGTTCAGCCTTAGAACAAATACAACGAAATGCCAGGCAGATAAATATTATTGAAGAAGATACACAAAAACTGTTTTCTGGCCTTAGTCAAGTAAAAGCTCATTCAAATTTGATAGCAAGAGTCAACGAACAAACAGGTCGTCTACAAGAACAAGTAAGTAAGATCCGTGAAAAACAAGAATCGCTTCCTGATGTAAACAAAGTAATGCAAAGCGTAGCTGACAGTCTTGATTCAATTAGAAACAACACAAAGATGATAATGCATGTATCTGATAAAACAGAAAAAATACAAGATGAAATCAAAAAAGTATCTGCCAAGACAGAATCGTTGCAAGGTTTTAGTGGGTTTGATGAAGTAAAAAAGAAGATAGATGAAGTTTTTACAAAAGCTGAAAAGATTTCTAAATTAGAAGAGAACATCACTAACCTAAAACAGGAAATTGGGAATGTAACATCGAAAACAGAGTCCCTTGTAAACATGAGTTCTGACATCAGAGATGTAGGCATAGAATTGGGTTCACTTGTCAGAAAAACTGACTCTCTTGCAACCTTTGGCGCAGATATTAGAAATGTTAGCATCGAATTTGTTAATTTTAAGGAAAATGTCATGGGTAAGACAAAACAAATAGATGAAAAAATATCTGATTTAACGGAATTGTTAAATCGAAATGCATCTACCACATCAGAATTTCATAAAAAAGCACATGAAATACACCAAGAACTTCAAGAGATAAGAAGCATTACTCACAAGACTGCCCAAAATACATCAAGAGAAGTTATCGGATTATTGCGTTTGTCTGAATTTCAATCAAATGTTCGTATGCATTCAGAATCAAAGTATGGCACTTTAGATGACCTTGACAAGATGATATCGCAAACAGTAGACATGGTAAATTTGTTTGACAGACTTTCAATAGAATCTGAGAAGAAGATACCACTTCCTCAAGAGGTAAAACAGTGGAGTATAAGCAAAATTTTAGATTGTGCTGATAGATGGGAGATAAGATTTACTGATGTCTTTAGACTTTTAATAACTCAACTTGGACATGATCTTGTAAAGGAATCTCTTAGAATAGAACAGATAAGAGATCTTTTTGGAATTCGTGCTGTTGACGAAGTAAGACAGGAAATGGGAATATCTTAAACTTCGTCAGACATTTCGTATGATTTTAGACGCTCTTTCTTTCTTTTTAGCACAGCAAAAATTCCTAATATTGCTGCTATCCATAGAGAACTGAAAACAATGTTTGAGAAACTCACGTACATGTAAGGAGTTGCATCCAAAAGATGAAGTCTCATATTCTTTGCTCTTTCATGCATGTCTATCATTCCGGTATGAAAAGAAGAACTATCCTGCGGAACAGTTGAGATCTTTTCTACACTTGTTATCATGTTATCAAGGTCTTTTTGAATTAAACCAAAATCTGTTGTTTCTGTTGGAAATATCCAAACAGGATTTCCTTCTCGTGGTAGAAGAGTTTTGATAGTGTTGAGATATTCAATAATTACTTGCGTATCTGTCGTTGTCTGAATTCTGTCTAAAATACCTCGTGATTGATCCAGTGGATAAACATCATTTTGATATCCATAGTAAGCCATGAAGGCTCCAAATGAGATAAAACCAATTATTCCCACCATTGCAAGTTTGTAATATGTATTTGCCATCTTCTCTGCCTTTGTTATGTTGTGTAACGACTGCGATTTGTTCTTTTTAAATGTTGTATGTGATATACTAAGATATGAAATGTAAAAGAAGCCCAATGTCTGAAGTCCAATTAAAGGTGCAAAGATAGGGCTCCCTGAGAAAATTGCTATGAATATTGCTAATACCCCATAAACTCCAAAAAAGATCTCAAGTAGTATAGTTTTTGTGAATGGCAGATTGTACGCTTTGTCTCTCCAATCATCTGTCTTGTTTACAATTCCATATTTAGGAGTTCGAAGAAATTCGTTTTTCTTTCCAAGAAAAGCGTCAAAGACTGCAACGGTGTTGTTTACTGACATGCCAGCAGAATAGAATATCAAATAAAGATACGCCAATGTTTTTGATTTCCAGCTTTGCATCCACAAGTTCCGGATTATCATGACATATACCACTGGTCCTATTGCTAGGTACGCGACTATTGTTAATAGTGGCAATATACTAACAACATACAGATTGAACTTTGCCGACAGCAATATTGGAAGTATTAAGAATTGAATTAACATAAGTGGATGTACTATGTGTCTTGTCAGTTGGACAAAAGCCTGAATCTTTGTGTCAAACGGAATTTTTTTAATTACTACATCGCCTAGTAATTTAATAGCACATTGTATCGAACCCTTTGCCCATCTAAATTGCTGCCTTTTTGCTGCGTTCATTTGTACAGGAAGCTCTGCGTCAACAACAATATCAGCCAAGAAAAGACATTTCCAACCTTTCATCTGAGCTCTATAGCTTAGATCTAGATCTTCAACAAGTGTGGCAGTATGCCAACCACCTGCATCTTCTATGCATCCTTTTCTCCAAATACCTGCAGTTCCGTTAAAGCTCATGTAAAGGTGTGAGTTGCTTTTCGCTTTTTGTTCAATAAGGAAATGAAAATCAAGACTGAGTGCTTGTGCTTGTGTCAGTGCAGAATATTTTTCATTTACATGCCCCCATTTACATTGAATTAGTCCTATCTCAGGTTTTGAAAAATATGGGATCGCTTTTTCCAAAAACCAATGTGGCGGAATAAAATCAGCATCAAATATGGCCACAAAATTTCCTTTTACCGATTTCATCGCATTACGAAGAGCCCCTGCTTTGTATCCTTTCCTATTTTCTCTCGTGATATGAGATATATCAAATCCTTTTTTTTGATAATCGTTTACAAGATTTTCTAAAATGTCATATGTGTCATCGTCTGAATCATCTAACACTTGTATACACATCTTATCTTTTGGATAATTCATCGCACAAACCGCATTAACTAGTCTTGCTGCAACATATTTTTCATTATATATTGGGAGTTGTATCGTAACAATAGGAGTTCCAAGCAATTCAGTCTTCTGATATTTTCGTCGCTGTCTTGAAAGTAATACAAGATAATAAAAATTGAAAGTGTATAGCGTAACAAGTACTGCTATTGTTATGAATATATTAAAGAGGAATTGCGTTAGGGTGTTTATTGCCATACCCTACAGTATAAGATTGAAAATATGTATTTATAGGTGTGTGAAACGCGTGAACGGTATTTCGTACTTGTTTGTTTAAGAATCTTCTTAATAATCTGGGCAGGTTTCTTCTCGTAATTTTTTGTACTTGGCTTCCATGGATTCTGCAAATTCAAGAACTTTTTTAAGATCAAAATCTTTTTTTGGAAAGTACCAGCGTATTACTATCCTATGGCCTATTCCATCCATATCATATATCATACCTTTCTCAGCTTTAACATTATAGTTTTCGTCCAACGAATACTCCTGAACAGTAAGACCGCGTTTTGTCTTATCCTCCATGATTATGTGAGCAGGGCTGTCTCGTATGAAATAGAATATGCCCTGTTTCAATAAAGGAAGTTCTTGAGTCAAGTTATTTTTCAACAGGATTACCGATCATGTTACCCCATTCAGTCCATGAACCATCATAGTTTCTAACTTGTGGATAACCTAACAGATATTTTAAAACAAACCATGTGTGAGAGGATCTTTCCCCAATTCTGCAGTAACATATAACATCTTTGTCCGGAGTTACTTCCTTTGTTTCATAAATCTGTTTTAATTCATTTACAGATTTGAAAGTTCCATCTGCGTCATTTACTGCAGTAGCCCAAGGAATGTTTTTTGCATGTGGAATGTGCCCTCCTCTTTGTGCATGCTCCATTGGATATTCTGGAGGAGCTGTTATCTCTCCAGTATATTCTTTTACTGATCTTACATCCACTAAAACAGTATCTTGTTTATCAAGAGCTCTTCTGACGTCAAACAAATAGGCACGCAGTCCTTCGTCAGGAGGTTGCGCAATATAATTTGTTTTTGCAATTTGTGGTTCATCTTTAGTATATTGTTTTTTTTCCAATTCCCATTTTTTTCTTCCACCATTCATTATCTTTACATTTTTGTGCCCATAGTATTTGAAAACCCAGAACACAAAAGCGGCAAACCAATTGTTAAAATCGCCATATAAGATAACTTCGTTTTCAGGTAGAATGCCACATCTTGACATTAATTCTTCAAATTGTTTTTTGTCAACAATATCACGAGTGATTGGATCATTTATGTCTCGCTTCCACCAAATTAAACTGGCTCCTGAAATATGACCCTGTTTGTAAGCATTCTCAGGATCATAATCAACCTCAACGATATTTATTTTATTGTTTGAGATGTTTTTTGAAACTGATTCGGTATCTGTCAAAACAGAAGGGTTTGCGTAACTCATGTTTCTCGAAATATTTACTGTAGATAGGGACTTATATCTTAATCTTCATGAGATGATTTTTAAGTGAAATTACAATACTACTTTTCGCATGAATCTTAATAAAATCGCAGTAGTAAGTAAGGTGGGTTCTAAAGAGTCAGAAGATGCAGCAAGGAAAGTAGCGAAAAAACTCCTTACGAAAAAATCACAAGTTTTTACAATATCTCCCGTAGAAGTAGAAGGTGCAAAAAAAGCAGACACTTTAGAAGAGTTAAAGACTGCAAATCTTGATCTTACCATAACTCTTGGAGGAGATGGTACAACACTTCGTGCATTCAGATATTTGGAAAACGAAGTTCCACTTTTAGCAATAAATGTAGGTGGAAATCGTGGTATTCTTTCAGAAATAACTTTGGATCAGATAGACACAGCCATAGAACAGATACTTTCAGACAACATATTTCTTGATAAGAGGATAAGAGTGGTTGCTTCATGTAGGGGACAGGAATATCCTCCTGCATTAAATGAAATTTACATAAACAGACAGAATCTAACAAAGACGTCTCTTTTTGAGATTAGATTTCAAAATGATACAGTTACACAGAGAATGGATGGGGTCATAGTATCTACCCCAAGTGGTTCTACAGGTCATTCATATTCACTTGGAGGTCCAATATTGCATGAAAGTCTTGACGTATTAATAATTACGCCAGTAGCACCTGTAAACAGATTACCATCACTGGTTGTTCCAGATGAAAAAATAGAGATAGTCAATTCTCATGATTCTAATATAATTATGGATGCCCAAGTCGTAAAACCATCAAGATATGATGACGTCATTACAATAAGAAAATTCAAGAAACATGCAGTGTTTGTTAGACTAAAAAAGCGTGGTTTAAGACAGATGAGCAAACTTGGTTTTTAAAATTTTAGATGCCAGTGCTTTTTATGCTGGAATTCCTTTTGCATCCTCAGAAAAAAGTTTCACAACACAAGATGTTTTTGATGAAATAAGACACATCAAAAAAGATCACAAAGCAATTGAAACGATACTTGAGACAAAAAGACTTGAGATAATGACACCAGAATCCGAATACATTAAAAAAGTTCTACTCAAGTCCAAAGATACCGGAGATTTTCAAAATCTTTCTACAGGAGATATTTCAGTTATTGCCTTGTGCCTTCAACTTAAAGCAGAGCTGGTTACAGACGATTTTGCGGTATCAAATCTTGCCAAGCAACTAAATCTCACTGTAGTCCCAGTTATAACAAAGGGAATCACACGTATAGCAAATTGGATCTATTTTTGTTCTGGTTGCGAGAAGACTTTTTCACAGATATCAAAATGCCCTCTTTGTGGAAATAAACTGAGTCGCAGGTTAAGCAAGGTGGAGTCTTCTGCCAGACCAGTCAGCAAGAGAGCCATCATATAGTTTTGTTTTTATAACTTTCTCTAGTCCAAGAGGTTGAGAATTTGGAATGTGAGCATAAGAATATGCTACATTTCCACGAGAGTCCAAAATGACAATATTATCATCATTAAGGTGTTCAACAAGCCAAGAATATGAGATAATCATTTCGTTTAATCAAGTTGAAAGTGGATATTTGAATTATGTGTCAATATCGTGTAGTGTTTTTTGATCTATTTTTTTCTTGAATTTACTTTCAGCATCAAGCATTTTTCTTATCTTAAGAGCACGTGATTCGCCTAAACCTTGTATTTTTATAAGTTCTGTGTAAGATGCCTTTAGAGTTTTACTTGGAGAACCAAACTTTTCTAGCATGCGTGTAGCTAATTTTTCCCCTACTCCGGGAAGACTGCACAAAACAGATAGTTGCTGTCTTTGTATATCATTTGATTTTTTTATTTTTTTCAAGAAAGGGCCTTTGTTAGTATTCTGTCTTGCCGCCATTGAAATCAATAATTTCGCAGAATGCGAAGCGCTGGGAGTTGGGATAATTGGAATTTTAAAGTCTAAAGCAATAGATGATAATGCACCATAAAAAACAAGTGGGTTTTCTGTAATTTTATCAACGATGTCAACGTTCCCTTCCATCAAAATTATAGGATGTTCAAAGTGTTCTTTGAGTCTGCTACATTGATCAAAGAGCCTTCCATCAAAAACAGAAGAGATTAGATCTTGAATGCTTTTTCTTTCTACAACAGTTTCTGGCGCTACTATATAATCCCCTATTGGGAGATTGGTTAATTCGATCTTTACTCCAACTGCTCGTAAAAGATCAGGGATTCCACTTTTTCTTTCTCTCTCATCGACTATCATACGTAGTTCTTCTAGTTTCATATAATGGAAGGATGTAAGAATTTGTTAATATTTTATTTGGGAGTATCTGTTTTTTGCGATTGGCTGCCTGTTTGGCCCTGTAACATGGTCTTTATCTTATCTTCAACTTCCTTTAGATTCTCTTTAATTCGTGTTTCTTGTTTTGACAATACAGTTACACGTGTGTTTGAGAGTTCTTTTTTTTCTTCAAGTTCAGTAATCAGATTTTGTTTTGTTGATTTTATCAATAGAGGACCAGTACTTTTGAATACTACATCAGTATCTGCTGCTTTTTTTAGTACTTCCAGTGCTCTTTCTGTTTCTAGCTGTTCCATCTCAAGATGTTGTTTTTGACCCATAATTGATTGAAGGTTTTGTTGTAAATTTTGTAATCGTGCAACTTGTTCTTGCAACCAAGGAGGAAGTTGTTGACCACCTGCAGACATGGTAAATTCACAAGTTGCTATGTTTATATTTTTACCGATTCAATAGAATCATTACTTGTTTGAACAAGACGCAATGTAGAATTCAAATTTGCTCTCAGATGTGACAACTCTTGGGCATCAATCAAAATTGTAATTTTTTTATCAAGTGACATTTTAGTTTTTGTTGGATTTTCAGAATAGAATTTTTCGTCAGTCTGAAGAGAATCAAATATTGATTTAGTTTTTTTGTCAGCGAAAATTTCTATTTTTGCACTATATTTTGACGTCATATGCAAAACCAGCTACTTTGAAACCACATTTCTTACAAGTCCATATTCCTACGGCTTCTCTGCCAAATTTACTAGAACCACATTCGCTACATTTTCTTTTTGTTTTGAGTAATCTATGAACTGCAGTGAATTTCTTGCGTGGCTTAAGACCATATTTTGCTCCAAGCCCCCTCAATGATGCGCTCTTGCCTTTTGCCATATTACATCAGTTGCTCAAGTTGCTTCCTTATTTTTGTTCCCACTGAAAGTGCGATTTCAGAACATTTTATGAGCTGTTCAATGGTGAAGCCATCACTGCCTCCTTTTTGTAAAGCGCATATGTTGCCATCAGAATTAGTAGTGATTGTTATTCTAGCATTCATGCAGGCTTCTTCATCAGCTGTTGGATCAACTATGATATGATCACCTATTCGAGCCATTGTTACAGAAACTGGGGTTGTTTTTATTGGAGGTTTCGAAGTTACGCCTTCAACTAGTACTGGTGCATCATCTTTGATTTCATATTTTGGAACAGTGCATGATAAAATTGCCGCAACAGCTGCATAAGAACATGCATCAAAAAGATTTCCGTCAGTATTTAACACACTACTATCAACAAATATTCCTATTACAGATTTGTCTTTTATTAAAACAAGTTGCTTTAGATCAAGCATCTCAGTTTCTCTGATACCCCTGTCTACGACTCTAGCTAATTCAATAACTTCCTCTCCTGGTGGACCAGGTTCAGCCTTAGGATCTGCCAGAGGAAGTATTTCTGCAGTGCAAATCAAAATTCCTTTATCACCAAGATCTGGGAAAGGTTTGTCAGGTTGTATCTTAACTCCAGTGACTACCTCAGTATCGCCTAGTTTTACTCTTGCAGAACCATTTGCTTTTGGAATTACTCCAGTTTCAATTGAAAGTGACCGTTGATCATGTAATTCTCTTCCATCAATTCGTTTTCCCTGACTGAGAAGCTCAAGAATCTTTTCTCTTTTTAGTTGTTCTATGATTACAGAACTTGTCATTGTTATGCCTCTCCGTTCTTGAAGTATTTTTCCATTAGTGCTTTTTTCTGGATTTCATAAACTTGCTTACAACCACCTATTGCGGTTTCAAGACATTTTTTGTATTCATCAGGAGTTAAGATTCCATCAAGTTGCATGAGTGTGATTTTACCAAGATTTGGCATGTATGCTACTGGCATGTCTGCTTGTCCCTCTTTGTCTTCCTCATCATTTACATCAAGAACAATCTTGTCTGCTACCTTTCCTGCAGCACATGCAGACACCATATCTCGCATCGGTATTCCTGCATCTACTAGTGCAACTGATGCCGCATCCAGTGCAGCGCATCGAGAACCACCATCAGCCTGCAGGATTTCTATAAATACATCTACTACTGTCCTTGGGAAATCTTTGAGTATTACTGCTGATTGGAGAGCTTCTTTGATGACTTTGGATATTTCAATTTCTCTTCTAGAAGGAGCGGGATTTTTTCTTTCGGTTACAGAAAATGGAGACATGTGATACCTACATCGTAAAATACCACTATCTTGATCTGCCATGTGTTTTGGATGCACATCTCTTGGTCCAAAAACTCCTGCAAGAATTTTGTTTTTACCAAATTCTATGTATGCTGAACCATCAGCATTTTTTAAAACTCCTACCTTTATGGAAACATTCCTTATTTGGTCTATCCTTCGACCATCACATCTAATTCCATTTTCATTCATTAATTGTGTCATTATTTTCACCAAGTTCTACCCCAAGCATAGATTTTACTCTTTCAGTCAAGTTCGGTGTATGTGCTTGAGCATCAACCATTTTCACTGCTTCTATGGCCTTTAATAATCCAACTGGATCCTCGCAAGAAACAACGATTAGACCGTTTTGACCAATAGTAACAATAGCTTTTGTTGCCATCTCAATTGTTTGAATCATAGAACCACGCTTTCCAATAAGTCGTGGAATCTTGCTTGGAGCAATTTTTATCAGTTCACCAGATTCAATTTTTCCCAAATCTCTATCTTGTATAGTAAGAAGTGGATCTCTAGATCTATCAAAATTAGCAACTCTAGCAGCGACTAAATCACCTTTGTCCAGTCGTGCTTTTAACTCATCTTTTGTTGGAGAATAATCTCTTCCAAATACATCCTGAGCTGGCAAGAATCCAATAAAACATGAATTTATATCAAATTCCCAAGATAGTGAAGAATGTCCTATCACTTTTCCTATGATCAAGTCATTAGTTTTTGGTATGTACATTCCAGAAAGTGGTATTACACGAACTGCGTTCTCATAAATTTCTGATATACCAATACTAGTAGAAATAATCCTATCTCCATCTTGATAGACATTCTGTTCTAGTCTGTATGGACCAGTTGTTATTACATCACCAGGAATTACATATTTTCTTTTTACTATTTCCATCATTTTGCTACCTCAATAGAGGCAGAGCCCTTTGTTACAGATCCCAATCTATCTATCACATTTGCTCTTGCGGCAGCCGGTATATCTAGTATTACTTTAAGAGAACCATTAGATTGCCATTCTTCTTTTTTTAAAGTTCCAGCAGATTTTAAAACTGAATATGATTGTGCTGCAAACTGTGCTGGCACCAGAATTTCAAGCATCATGTTTTCTGATTTAAGCGGGATAATAGATCGTAATTGTTCTACTATGTCTTTTATTTGTTCATCTGTATTTCTAAAAGGATCTACAGATATTCGTGCATCGTCCATGGCCTGTTCTATTCTAAGTGGAGGATGCGGTAGATGTGAACGTGGATCTACGTATGTTTTTGCAATAAAATCCACAATCTGTTTACGTTTTTCTAAAACCATCTTTCGTCTTTGATCCGTAGTTAGGTTAAGATCACCTTTTTGCAGTATGATGGTAGCAATAACGGCAGCGTCAGTAGTCTTGAATGCCTTCATTAGTTTTTCTGTTGATGCGCGTGTTCCTTTGTTAGAATCAGAATAAATTTCGTCTGAAACAAGAATCGTGGATATGTCCTTTCTTTTTCCCAGTTTGTATTCAAGGGCAGGATCTGGTTTTACGAGCAGTTCGAACTTTTCCCCCTCAACTGCTAATCTTATTACCGTTACTTTATCAACCATAATTTGGGATATTCAACTTTGGTATTTATCTATACGCAAAAACTCGCTAGATTTTTATTTGGACTAGGAACTTTTTCCTCTAAGACTTGGTTTCTCTTGAAATAGTTGAACAAAATGAGCAAAAAATTGTTGTAAAGTTAAAGGGCATGCCCCTACAATATGCCAACGCATTAAGAAGGATATGCCTGACAGGTGTACCTGTTTTTGCTATTGATGATGTTGTAATAATTGAAAATTCTTCTGTTTTAGCTGATGAAGGTATAGCACACAGACTTGCCATGATCCCATTGAAAACCGATCTAGCAAGATTTATTGAACCAGCAAATTGTGATTGTAAAAGTGAAGTTGGCTGTACCCATTGCAGAGTAATGTTAATGATCGATTCCGGTTCTTCTGACACAACAAGAACAATTACTTCGGCCGAACTTACATCAGAAGACGATGTAGTCAAACCAGTAAGTGATAAAATTCCAATAGTGGATCTCGCTCCAGGTCAAAAGATCAAGATCGAGGCATACGCGAGATTGGGCAGAGGTACAGAGCATGCAAAATGGAATGCTGCGACAGTTTCAGTTCTAACTGAGGGTGGAAGTCCAGAAGATCATCTTCTGACTGTAGAAACTACAGGTGCTCTATCCCCAGCTCAGATAGTACTTTCTGGGGTAGATGAAATAACAAAAAGATTAGAGGGTTTCAATCAAGTAATTTCAGCCCTTTAGCCGAGCATACATTATATTTGGGTTAAAAATGGCAATTATACAAATGACTAATGCTGTTGTATTACATATGGCAAAGGAGCTAAAAGAAGCTTCAAAGAAAAACAAAGCACCCATATGGTCAAGACTTGCAGAACTTGCATTGAAACCATCCTCTGCCAGAAGAACAGTTAATGTTAGCCGAATAGACAGATTAACGAAAGATGGAGATGTGATAGTAGTCCCGGGCAAAGTTCTTGGAACTGGCTGTATGTCGCATAAAATTACACTTTGTTCGTTTTCTATTTCAAACTCAGGTGCACAAAAGATACTTGAACGGGGAGGAAAGATTTTGAATTATTCAGAACTTATCAAAAATCATCCAACAGGAAAAGGTGTAACAATAATTGGCTAAACAACAAGTAGAGACAAAGACGGTAACAAAAAATCCTCAGACCATAATCGTGGATGGAACAAACATGATTGCAGGAAGGTTGTGTTCACATGTAGCAAAACTTCTACTTGACGGCAATAGAGTCGCTATTGTAAATTCTGAAAATATCATGATAAGTGGTGGTAGAGAATCCATCATAAAAGAATATAGAGAATTTCTTGAGATTGCAAGTATCACTAATCCAAAGTTTGGTCCGTTTCATCCAAGACGGCCAGATACTATCATAACTAAAATGGTAAGAGGCATGCTTCCAAAAACCAAGTCTTCTGGCAAAGCAGCATTCAGTAGACTCAGAGTGTATTTGGGTGTTCCAAGTGAACTTAAATCCTTATCAAGAACTCAATTTGAAGATGCAAGAATTAGAAAGTCCTCTCCATATTACACTAGTGTAGGTGAACTTGGAAGAATGGTTGGGTGGCATGAGTAAATGGTAAAGATAGAAAATTATTTTGCAACAAGAAAAACTGCTAGAGCACATGTTCACATATCCAAGGGAATGGGCAGAGTCAGAATTAATAATACTCCAGTAGAGATGGTTCAACAAGAAACTGCAAGAGAAGTAATACTTGGTCCTCTTGAAATAGCTGGAGATTTACGCGATAAAATTGATCTTTCTGTAAGAGTCAATGGTGGGGGTTTTATGGGCCAAGCATATGCTAGTGCAGTAGCAATATCAAGAGCACTAACTGGTTGGACTAAATCCAAAAAGGAACCAAAGGATCATCCATTTACAAAAACAATACGAGAGGATCTTAAAAAACGCCTAAACGATTTCGACAAACATCTCTTAAGTGGAGATGATCGAAGAAAAGAACCAAAGAAGTTTGGTGGACCTGGCGCTAGAAGAAGAAAACAAAAATCGTATAGATAAAATTTGAAAATTGTAATTTTAGCTGGCGGAAGAGGAACCAGAGGAAAGCCGTTTACAGATTATTTCCCAAAGGCAATGATTCCTATAGAGGGAAAACCGCTCATAGATTACATAGTCAAATACGCATCATCCTTTGATTTCATCAATGAGATAATAATACTAGCAGACTACAATGGAATAGGCAATCAAATAAGGAGATATTTTGAAGATAGAAAGACAGTACGGGGTAAAAAGATCAGATTTGTTCAAGATTCTAACAGTGGCACAGGCGGAGACCTTACTCACCTTTCTGCAATTCTAAAAAACGAACGGAGTTTTATTTTGTGGTTTGTTGATAATTTTTGTGCTATAGATCTTGGTAAAATGTACAAATCCTATAAAGAAAAAGAAAGTATTGCATGCATAGCTACAAGAAGATATAGAAAAGAAGAGACAGGCTACGCAAAAGTAAGAAATGGTATAGTCACAGGATTCCAAGAAAAACCATTCGTTACTATGCCCATGGCAGAATGTCTAGGCATCTACATTTTAGATACAAAAATTTTGAAGATAATCAAATCCAAAAAAGAAAGGAGAAGTGAAGTGAACCTATCTTTTGATGTTTTACAAGATTTATCAAAAAGAAAAACTGTTAGTGCGTTTGACATAGGCAAAGCGCTTTGGATGGATATAGAATCACCAAATAAGGTAGAACGAAATCAGGCAATAGTAAAAGAAATAATTAGAAAAATGAAGAATTAGAATACAATTTGAGATTTTTCATATTGTGATATTTTATCTTCATATTGTAAGGTAATAGATATATCATCAAGACCTTCTAGTAGAGTTTTTTTTCTATGACTTTCGATATCAAATGATATTGTTTCATTTGGTATTATGATTGTTTGATTTTCTAAATTAACTTCTATTTCAGAATTTGTTTTGAATAAACTTTCAATTTTCTTCCTATCAAGTTTTATTGGTAAAATTCCATTTTTGAAGCAGTTATTGTAAAAAATATCAGCAAAAGACGGAGCTATAACTACCACAAATCCATAATCAAGTAAAGCCCAGACAGCATGTTCTCTGCTTGAACCACAACCAAAGTTGTCTCTTGTTAAAAGTATCTTAGAATCACGGTATTTTGGATTGTTTAAAATAAAATCTTCTTTTGGTGTGCCGTCTGTAGAAAACCTCCAGTCATAAAATAGATACTGACCAAAACCTGTCTTTTGGACTAGTTTTAGGAATTGTTTTGGTATTATTTGATCAGTATCTACGTTAACTTTGTCAAGTGGAGTAGCGATACTTTTGATTATCTTAAATGGTTCCATCTAGTTCAAATCCAATTCTCTTACATCCACAAAATGACCTGCTAATGCAGCTGCTGCAGCCATAACAGGACTGACAAGATGAGTTCTCCCGCCAGCTCCTTGCCTTCCTTCGAAGTTTCTATTTGATGTACTTGCACATCTTTCACCTGCAGCTAAAATGTCAGGGTTCATTCCCAAACACATACTACACCCTGATTCTCTCCACTCAAAATTTGCTTCTTTGAATATCTTATCTAATCCTAATTCCTCAGCCTGTTTTTTTACTAGTTGAGACCCTGGTACTATCATAGCCCTTACCTTTGGTGAAACTTTCTTTCCTTTTACTATCTTAGATGCTTCAATCAAATCTTCCAGTCTTGAATTTGTACAAGAGCCAATGAAAACTCTATCAATTGAGATGTCAGTAATTTGCGTACCTGGTTTTAGATCCATGTATTGTAATGCTTTGATAGCTGCTTTTTCCTCATCTTGATTTCCTTTCGCATATTCTTCTGGAAATGGCACAGTGCTTGTTACATCAGTAGTCATAGCAGGGTTTGTTCCCCAAGTCACTTGTGGGGATATTTTATCTACACGCAACGTAAAGATCTTATCAAAACTAGCTCCAGGATCACTTTTTAGGTTTTCAGACCAATAATCAATCAACTCATCATAATTTTTTGGAATGTATTTTCTTCCTTTTAGATACGCAAATGTCTTTTCATCGGGAGCTATAAGTCCTGCTCTTGCACCACCTTCAATAGACATATTGCAAATGGTCATTCTCTGCTCCATTGTAAGATCAGATATTGTTTTGCCACTGTATTCTATTACAGTTCCTGATCCTCCTGCAGTACCTATATGTCGTATTATTGAAAGTATGATGTCTTTTGCAGTTACTGCGTGGTTATTTTTTCTCTTACCTTCTATTTTAATTTCAAAAGTTTTTGGTTTTTCCATCCAAATGCATTGTGTTGCCAATACATGCTCTACATCACTTGTACCTATACCAAACGCTAACGCGCCAAAAGCACCATGTGTTGATGTATGACTATCACCACAGACAATTGTAGTTCCTGGAAGGGTTATTCCCAATTCAGGACCAATTACATGTACTATTCCTTGATTTGGACTATTGATATCAAATAACTGGATATCAAATTCTTTGCAGTTTTTTTCCAACACCTGGATCTGCCTTGCAGAAATTTCATCAATTATTGGTAAAGATCTGTCACTAGTTGGGACATTATGATCCATTGTAGCAAATGTGAGATCTGGTCTTCGTACTTTTCTTTTGTTCATACGTAAGCCATCAAATGCCTGTGGAGATGTAACCTCATGTACTAAATGTCTATCAACATAAAGTAATGTTGGCCCATTTTTTTGTTCTACTACAACACGTGAATCCCAAATCTTCTCAAACAGTGTCTTTGGCATAGTAGAATCTTATACGATACGTGATATAATGGTATAAAGAGAGAAAACTGTTAGAATGGATTTTGATTATTAATAGCGTTAATGTTTCTATGGTTTGTAATTAAAAAGACCGCCAGCCGCTATGATTTTTCCAATTAAATCAGAAAAAGGTTTCATTTTATAGGTTTGGTTCTTTGTAAGATTTTTTATTTCGTTTTTTTCTGTATCAATTTCAAGCGAATCTTTATCAGATATGTTATTGTATGTATTCTCATCAATTTCTATTGGCAACAAGAACGCACCATCAACTGCATTCCTATAGAAGATTCTTGCAAAAGATAAGGCTAAAACTGCCTTTATTCCAGAATATGCAAGTGCAATAGGTGCATGTTCCCTTGAGGAACCACATCCAAAATTGCGTCCTGCCAGAATGAAATCACCTTCTTTTACTTTAGAATGAAAATCTTTGTCCAAACCTTCCATTGCGTGTTTTGCAAGTTCGTTGTAGTCATGTATTTTAAGATAAGGTCCAGGTATTATTACATCAGTATCAATATTGTCTCTTTGATATTTTATTACGTCTCCTTTCATTTCAAATCTCTCGGATCAGTAATTTTTCCAGTAACTGCAGATGCAGCGACAACTAGGGGTGATGCTAGATATGTTTTTGATTCTACATGACCCATCCTTCCTGGGAAATTTCTGTTAGTAGTACTTATGCAAACTTCATCTTTTGCAAGTACCCCCATATGCGCACCACAACATGCTCCACATGTAGGTGGTCCTACTACTGCACCTGCATCCATGAAAATTTTAACTAGTCCTTCATCCATCGCTTTCCTGAATATTGATATGGCTGCAGGCAATATTTCAGTTCTAATTTTCACTTGTCTGCCTTTTAGTATTCTCGCAACAGCTTGTAGATCTTCATATTTTGCACCTGTGCATGAACCGATATACGCCTTGTCTAGGGAGGTTGTTGACAAGTCTCGTGCCTCTGCGATGTTTTCAGGAGAGAATGGCTTGGCAACAATTGGTTCTAATTCTGAGGCATCATATTCATAGATCTTTTCATATTCTGAGTTTGCATCACCATGTATTTCATCGTATTTTGTTGCACCGCGTGCTGCAAGATAATCTCTTGTTTTTTGATCAGGTTCAATGATTCCACTTTTTGCACCGGCTTCTGTTGTCATGTTTGTTAAGGTAAGTCGTTCTTCTACTGACATTTCCAAGATACCATTACCGCCAAATTGCATTGTTTTGTAAGCTGCACCATCAGTTCCTATGTCACCAATTATTTTTAAAATAAAATCTTTTGCCATCACATGATTTGGAAGCTTGCCATTTAGTTTGAAATAAAGTGTTTCTGGAACTTTGAACCAAATTTTTCCGTTTAAGAGCACATAAGCAACATCTGTATGCCCAAGACCTGCTGCAAAAGCACCTAATGCGCCAGTTGTATTAGTATGCGAATCACCACCGACATAGACTTCTCCTGGTAGCACCATGGCTTCTTCATGAGACAATGTGTGACAGATGCCATACTGACCCATACCATACTTGAAGTGTTTGCTGATTCCAAATTGTTTTGTAAAATCTGACAACAATACTATATTTTGAGCTGATACCTTGTCAGGGGAAGGAACAAAGTGATCTTCTGCAACCCAGACTTTAGATGCATCCCAAAGTTTCTCTATCTTCATCCCTTTTTTCTTTAGTTTCTCAAATACAGCAATTACTCCAGGTCCTGAAACATCATGTACCATTACCTTATCTACATTTACAAAAACTACATCATCTGGGGATAGGCTTGTTTTCCCAGCCGCTCTAGCAAGTATCTTTTCGGTTATGTTCATTTCTAGATATAGAAAATGCATGTTTTTTGAAATTAAAAGGTTTGGAGGAGAAGGCTAAAAAGTCCAAGAAAGGCAAGTATTGTATGTCTATTTCAGTACAAACTATAAAATCAGATCTTAAAACACAAGATTTTGATCTTTTTGAGACTTTAGTGGATTTACTGCAAAGATCACAGATGGTATTAGAAAATGGTGATGTTCTAGTTATTTCAAGCAAATATGTTGCAAATTCTCAAGGAAGATTAATCGAATATGAAAAAGTCATGCCATCAAAAGAATCAAGAACACTTGCAACAAAATTTCATCTTAATCCGAAAATTGCAGAGATTATTTTGAGAGAATCTGATGTAGTTTTTGGAGGAGTTCCCGGCTTTGTAATTACTTCGTCTGATAATATTTTAGCTCCAAATGCAGGAATCGATAAATCAAATGCGCCTAAGGGAAAATTAATTCTATATCCTATTGATACATATCAGATTGCAGAACAACTACGACGCAAATTTTTCTTGAAGTTTTCTGTACATATTGGAATACTAATAATAGATAGTAGATTGATGCCTGCAAGAGTTGGAACAACGGGAGTTGCTATTGCATGTGCCGGGATTGAGCCTCTTTCTGATATTCGCGGTCAGAAGGATCTGCATGGAAATCCATTAAAGGTTACTTTTCAAGCTGTAGCAGACAATCTTGCATCTATTGCAAATCTCAAGATGGGAGAAGGTTCAGATAGCACGCCTATCGCAATAATAAAAAACTCGGGTGTGAAAATTACAGATAGAAAGATAAGTCGACATGAGATGGCTATTTCTTACGATCAGTGTGTATACATTCGTGGATTAAAGACAATATAATAAACACACCTAGGGTTTTAATATAGGCAAATTAGACCGCAAGCTATGGTAGAATTTCTAACCAGATATCCAAAGACAATATCTCTTTTTGATGGGGTACGACACAAAATTAACGTCGATCATAAGGTGGGCGTAGAGCAACTTACTATAGTAGTCAGAAAAAATGTTGATGAACTTTTAAGAATTTTTTCAAAAGAAGGTTTTACTCATGTAAAATTTGAACACAAAATGCCTTTACAAATTGGGAGCGGCCTCACTTTAAAACTGAAAAAACCTTGGGAGATGCATGTTAGACTACTTAAAATGAAAAAAGAACTCATAGCAATACAAGCAGAAGTTGAAGTGTCAAGGGATTATTTGCAACACCTTTTCTGCCAAAGAACGCCTGTTTTTTACGAAATAGAAGCGCTTCTAAAGAAACACCAAATAGAATACAAGATTTGGAATGAAAAAATTAAGAAGTATGTTCATACTGTACTTGATAATTATAAAGTACAGCTAACAACTCCAAAATTCCCTGTATTTGCGTGGAAACCCATGGTATTTTTCATAGGAACTATAGGAGTATTTTATCTTTGGAAATACATACAGACAATCTAGAACCTTTAATTAGATTTTTTAATTACTAAAAATGATGGCGCAAGGATCCCTTGTAGCATCTTTAAAATACTATGGTGTTTCCCCATGGGAAATCGAAGTTCTATATGGATTATTACATGACATGTTTACAGTAGAACAACTCGAGACAGAACAAGATGAAGATTACTCAACCATGATGAATGTATATTTTCCATTAGAATTTAGTGATGAATTTTTCAAATGGTTTGGTCATATGAGATGGGATAAAGTCAAAGGAATATTGAAAGAGATGAAGAGACGAAGAGGAGGAGGCAAAAATATTAAAATTTATATACATTTTTCTGGAAAACCAAATATAAAATTTATTGTAGATCTTGATGAACATCGTTGGTTTAACACAGCTATAGAAAAAATTGATTTTATTTTAGAATTATTACAATATCATCTAGATCCACAAAAAATTCCTCAAAACATTACAGACATAGTTTACATGTTTGACAAGTCGACTAGTAGATGGCGGTTAAATACAGCATTTTCTAATGATAAAAAATATGTCATTATAGAAAACGAGTGGAAACTTGTCACTTGAGATCTTTTTGCAATGGTTCTAATAAAGAGTTCAATTCTTTGTATTTTTTTTCTATAAAATCAAGTGATTCTTCGAGTTTTTTTGATTTACCATATTTGTATCGAATGAGTTCTCTGTGTCGCCAAAAATTTTTGCCATCTCCCACTGAAATAGTGCTAAAGTAATCAGGCCCCTTTATGCTATCAGGAATTTTTATGCTGTACGGAAAAATAAATTCTGCCATAAACCATTCATCGCCATCAGGATAATCGCTTCCTGTATCAATATCAAAAAAGAGATGTAAAAGATTTGTTTGCATAAGACCGTCATTTTGTATTGATGGATGTTTTATGTTGGATTTTTTAAAATCTAGATTCAAAAGACGCGTTTCAAAGTAACCTTTGATTATGGATTTACGAAAGACTTTATTTGCTTCTGAAAGATTCACAGTAAACTATTCTCCCTCTCAACCTGCTAATAACTTATTTTATGATGGTGATTAGAGCAGCCTTTCTAGCCTCACTTTAATGTAATTTTTTGACTATCCAATCTCTCTTTGGACACACCATATTGAGGTGGGGCTATGTTGTATACTACAGTAACCAAAATTTTCATATCTTTTGAACTACGGCATCTGTAAATAATTTATCTCTCAGACCTCGAGCGAGTCTAAGATCTTTGAAATATCAGTTATTGATTTTCCATCAGATGAGATGGGCTGTATTGCAGGTGGATTTTCAAGATAGTTTGGCACTCTATCGGCTATTCTTTCTTCATATGGAGCAACAAGCTCATTTTGGTAGAATATACCTGTGGGAATTTTTGTATCCCATTCACTTGATTTGATGAGTGCTTGCGTTAGTTTTTCGTTTACTTCACTTTCAGAATCATAATGGACTATAGGATCATAACCAGTTTCTTCTAGTTTATAGATTCTTGGTTTCGGTTTTTGTGTAATTTCATCAACATTGTCTAACCCTGCAAACCAATCTCTTGTATTGATATCATTGTATGTTGGGCAAGGTTGCAGTACATCTAAAAATGCTAGTCCTTTGTGTTTAATTGCTGCTATAATTAGATCCTTGAGCTGCCTTACATCATATGCATATCCTCTCCCTACAAAAGTAAAGCCGCTTGCTATTGCTAGTCCTATAGGATTAACAGCTTCATTTACGTTTGGATTAGGCAATGATTTTGTCTTTTCCCCTAAGCGAAGGGTAGGAGATGCTTGTCCTTTCGTTAGACCATATACTGCATTATTGAAAATAATGTATGCCATGTCAACATTTCTTCTACCTGCAGCCACGAAATGTCCTGCACCTATTCCTAAACCATCACCATCTCCACCTGCAGCTATAACTGTCATGTCAGGGTTTGCAAGCTTTGCACCTTGTGCAAATGTTAAGACTCTACCATGTAGAGTATGTACACCAAATACATTTACAAAATGAGATGTTTTACCAGAACATCCTATTCCAGAAAATATCGCTGACATGTGTCTTGGAATCTTCATTTCTGTTAATGCCATTTGTATAGCATTTACAATTCCAAAGTCTCCACATCCGGGGCACCAATCATTGTGCACATCTGTTTTATAATCAGCTAGTTTAGGCTCCATATGTTAATACCTGTATTTTTTCTGCTTTGGTTTGTAGAATTTTTTTTAGCGATTCATAGATTTCCGTGCTAGTCATAGGCCTACCAGTATATTTCAAAATGTAATAGTCTACTTTTTTATCCAAATGTTCGTTTAACAAAGAACCAAGTTGTGCAGTCTGGTTTGCTTCAACATCAATTATGATTCTTGTTTCTTTAAGAAGTGACTTTATACGATCTGTAGGAAATGGATGAAGTAGTTTTAGTTGAATAAATCCAACATTAAGTCCTTCTTTCTTTAACATATCAATCGCATCTAGAATTGGTCCTTTGGTAGAACCCCAGCTTAATACACAAAATTCTGCCGTTCCAAAACTTATTGCTTGGTCTTCTTTCGTAATGGTCTTTAAAGCAAGATCAAGTTTTGATGCTCTCTTGTTCATCATTTGGACTCGATTTATTGGATCCTCTGAAATATGACCAAATTCATCACTTTCATCACCTGTGTTCCAGAAAATTCCATTCTCAAGCCCTAATTTTGACCGTGGCGAGATACCGTCTTCTGTAAGGGAAAATCTTTTGTATCCATCTTTTTCTATTTTTTCAAATAGCTTACCTCTATCTATTATTATTAAATTTGGATCAAACCTTTTGCAGGTGGTTATTGTGCTTGCAAGAAATTTATCTAACATATGTATTACTGGTATTTGAAAATACTCTGCAAAGTTGAAACATTTTGCAGTATCATAAAAGGTTTCTTCTACATCACCTGATGCATATACAATTTTTGGAAAATCACCATGTCCTGCATGTATAGCAAACATTAGATCATCTTGACCATGTCTTGTTGGCAACCCTGTTGATGGTCCACTTCTTTGATATAATGTAACTACAATTGGAACTTCGTTTATTCCAGCCCAGCCCAGAGCTTCTGCCATAAGAGAAAAACCTGGACCGGATGTACTTGTTGCAGATCTTGTACCTGTCAGGGCCGAACCAATAACCATACCAATTGCAGAAATTTCGTCTTCAGTTTGCACTACAAGCGTGGAACCTGGACGATTATTTTTTACATCAAAAACCTCATTTGATTCCAAAAATACACTTTCATCAGATGCAGGTGTAATAGGATAATATGACTGAAATCTACATCCACATGCCATTTTACCAAGTCCAGCGGCTTGATAGCCTTGAACTATGAATGTTTTGGATTTCTTTTGAATATCTGAAATAGAATACTTGAATTTTGGAAACTTGGCTGTTGCAAAATTATACCCATAATTTGCTGCTTGTTTGTTCAACTCTGCTATTTTCGGTTTAGTATGAAAAATAGCCTCGACTGACTCTAAAAGCGGTCTAGAAGACAGGCCTAAAAATCCAAGTGATATAGATACAGCTAGTACATTTAACATTCTAAACATGTTCTTTACAGATGGGTTCTGAAGATCTTCTGCCAGAGCGGCTAGAATATTTTTAAAAGAAACAAGATGAATTGTGATATCTCTTTCTTTGCATATTTCCAATAACCCCCGAACTGACAATTCTTTGTTTTTAGAAGAAAGATGTTCTATCAATCTAGATTTGAATAAAGTGTCCAATGTGGGAACTTCATCAACTTTGATTTGCGCTAGATCAGAGTCGCATATTATTGCACCGTCATCATATACGTCATCGACATGTCTAAACAAAGTTTCGGCGTCAAATGCTACAAGTACAGTTATACCTTTTACGTTCGATCTGATATTTTTATCAGATACTCTAACTGCAAAGTAGCTGTGTTCCCCTTTAATGTTTGAATAAAATTCCCGTTTTCCAAATATTTGTAAACCAGTCATAGCACATGCTCGAGCAAAAATATTGGCAGCTGATTCAACACCACTTCCTTGTGGACCTCCTATAACCCACGTCATGTCTGTTGATTGCACAGCTAATCTTGTTTTTGATCAGATATTAATGGTACGATATAATTAACCACCAGTCGCTGCATCAAAAAGTGCACACTCACATTTATCACGTTCACCACAAAATGGACAAACGCAAACACATTTCTCTAAAGCATTTCCACATTGGATGCATAAAGCAAATTCTTCTTCCTGATCCAAGATAAGAGTGTTAGAATAAAATGTTATAAATGCTTTTTAAAGAATTTTTGTTAAATAAATCACATTTTAGCCTTTTATTCCATAGCCAACAAGAACAGAATAACAACCAAGACCACAATCCTCACATATTGGTTTCATCGAGTCTTTGTCTGCACTTCCAATACAACATGGTTTTTTCTCACGGCCCATATGATCTACCGAGAGTACTGCCCACGTAGGACAATCTACAGGGGTAGTCCCCTTTCCTCCCCAGTTTTTTTTCATCAATTCGAGCTGGCTTGTTGGATTTATGATATAGTCATCATCATATTGTTTTTTCATTGAGATGATATCATCAACAACCTTTGTTCTTTCTGCGCCAAAAGGAAGCCAGAGCGGATCACCCTTGCCAAAAGGAGTGTGAAATTGAAACCCTATTTTATTTGAATAATCATGCCATTCTTCTGCAACATCCTTGACCGTCCTGTAGTTAAGTGAATTTATTGTCATGGTGATCCAGATGTCTTTCCAAGCCTTTTCTCCATTATTTTCAATGTAGTCCATGATGTTTTTTCTTGTCTTTGCAAAAGCACCTTGACCGC
>JAHEYD010000005.1 GCA_023251795.1 Nitrosotalea sp.
TTTCCCATTCTTTCATTCTTACTTCTATATTAGCAGCTTCAGCTTTCAGATTTAGTTCATCTACCTTGTTGGCTCTGTCAACAGAAGCGGAATAAGCCTGGACGTAAGCTTTTAATTTTTCCACACCGGCAAGATATTTTTTAGTAATAGCTTCTATTTTAACAGAGTATACTTCAGCCATTGCTTTATAAGCTTCTATTCTGGACTTCTCCGCTTCGTATTGAGTTGCCACGGCGGATACCTGTGTTTTATATATATCCACAAGTTGTTTGCAGGACTCAATTTGAGCAATGTATACTTTTATGTCATTCTCGTTCATTTGAGAGATTAACCCTTGTGCTTCCACCTTTGTTTTAAAAACAGTAACTCTTCCCAGTTCGGCTTGAATTTTGGCTTTATATCCTTCTACATCAGCCTTAAATTGTTCAAGAAGATAATTGTAACCGTTGATGCGTTCCTTGAAAATCTGTATAGTCTGGTCGGCAACCATTTTGGATGTTTCGAAAACACGTTTGGCATAATTATTATAATTTTCAAATATTGTTTTTTCAAATCCGTTGGCCAGTTCAATGGACTTAAACATTCCGTCCTGCTCTAATTGCGCCTGTTTAACAGAAATTTCACGGGAACGATCCAGCCGCTTATTCATATATTCATTGTTTATAGCGAGATAAGACCCGGCAAGCAAGCCATCGGGCAATGACCATCCTAAAGCAGCCCATTGTAAAGCAAGTTTATCCAGTTGATCCTGAAACGCCTGTTCTTCCCTTTCAGAATCCCGATTCCAAATATCGTTTTCAACGGCGGGATTAATCATCGTGCCGCCGGATACAATGTTACCTGTAAGTTTGTTTCGTATCGCGGCTATAAGATTATCTTCCGGCGCCAACCCTCCATCGGAAATATTTGTTGCGGACAAAGTGTCTATTCCCAGTGAACTAACTGACACATCCGGTATTAATGTAGTGGGCATGGTTATCAGGCCATCAACAAAATCGGGAAGTATAATATTTCTCATCTCCGGAATGGACGGGAGATGATACGATGGGGCATTGGGGAAAGGATGATCGCCGGGAACAGCGGGATCGTCAGGAGCGATTATACTGGAAAGGTCATCCATACCTATGTTGTCAAGTTCAGACTGAAGAGTAAAATCAACATCTACGTTATAATTATCAGGAAGCTTTTCTCCCGCAGGATCATATTCCATTGGTAACTTTGCAATCAGATAATTCGACATGGTTATAAGATATTGATTAGTATTTGAATAAGCGGTATCGGCAAAGTTTCTTATTACTGACAAATAAGAATCAACAATATCAGCTGTGTAAGACATAGAATTTCTCCTTTATATTCCTTTTATATATTCCTTTTATATCCGTGTCTCACGGTATCCAATGCTAAAAAAGCGCATAATCAAAAGGAAGCGGCATGGTAAAACGACTCCCCGTATTAAACATATCCGGATATAAATCAAGTTTTCCATAAAGCAACCATAATGAAAATAACATTATTTTGTATGCTTGTCCAATATCTTGATTAAAACCAATGGCCTTGCTTAACCATGACGGATAAAACCCGATGGCAATTATTTTTTCTCCATCGGCATACGCCGCTATGAATCCATTGTGTGTCCCTCTGGTTATTTCTGTATAAGTTCTATAGAACCCATATAAAAAAGGCATTTCTGCCGGATACCAACTATTATCATTAAGGTAATACATTGGAAGTTCATTAACATTTGCTCCGCACCACGCTTTTAACTCTGCCAGAGTCTGGTTATACATAGATGAAAAATAAGATAACGGATAAAGGCAGTCACTACGCCTGTACCAACTTATACTAACCCACAATGGGTGCGAAATAGTAAATATAGATTCACTATAAATATAATGGTCATATGTATCAAGCCACCATGCAAACCATATCGGCCTATTCCCAACCCTGAAAGACGGAAGAACTGGAGAAATGCCGGTTATATCAGAATAAGAAAGGCCGAAACCATTAAAATCTTTTAATACAGCCGTTGACCAGTAATTACTTCTTACACCAATAAAACTTTTAATTTCCGCCGGAACCCAGAATAAAGTTTTGACTCCGTTTATCATAACAAATCCGGAAATGCTTCCCGTGTAAGTACTGGTTCTGGTATATTCTATAAATTCCAGTTTTGAATCAAGTTGTATCAATATCTGATTGGAGATAGATTCGTCACTTCCACAGAATAAAGCAATCCGGCAATTATTTCTTGACTTGAATTTTAATACTTTTTCGAGTTCATCAGCGGTCAGTGTTCTTTTGGGCCGTGGAAGAACCAACAGTAATTTGTTTGTAAAATCCAATGTTTCCATAGGAACTGTTCCCCAAAAACGGGCGCATCCGCTGACAATGTCACTTAATGTATATTCGGAAAAGTCATTACCGGGACCGGTATAAACCAACACAGGATTGACTTTAAAACCTTCCGGTTTATTGTGTAGTATTTTTATATAATCGCCGAAACTTCTGGAAGTGGAGGTGGTTCCGTCCAGTTCAATCTGGTGCATCTTTTTTATAAAATTATCTCCGGCAGAATCTTTAAAATAAAGTCTGCTTTTTCCTCCCGGAATATCGCCCTGGTATCTTCTTTTTTTACCAAAATAATCCATAATAATCTACTTACCGCTATCGTTTCTTCTTTGTCGGGTCTGAAAATAATCTTAAATGGTCGAATATCACACTTTCACCATTAACATTTCTCAATTCCATCTGGATAAATCTGTTTCTTAATCCTTTCCCGATTTTAATCCGGACAGCGTTATCTATTTGTTTATAGGATTCCACATCATATTCGTACTGGTTTTCGCCATCGTCTATGGTTAACATTAAATCACCGGAAGGACGATAGGACAGCCACGCAACTCTTGCTTTTGTTTTAATATTTTTCTCAAGGTCGATTTTCCCTATTTTGAAATGCCAGGAAATAGGGTTGCCCGTATCCGTATCTCCGGTTAATTCATGGATACCGGTAGATGTTGTCCCGAATATTTTGTCATTAAATTCAAACAGACTATTATATCCATAATTATCATATTCAGTCATGGAGAGATTTCTGGTATTCATAACCAGCGCCAAACCTCCTGTAATTTTCCGGCCATCCGCATCAAGAATTACAGAATTATGCGCAATAGCGTTAAAAAGAATACAGGGAATATCAATGTCTATTGTATTGCTTCCAGTCCAATAGGCTGTTGCGGTAAATTTTAATGATGGGAATGAACCGGTTATCCGGGCGGAATCTCCAACCAGTCCGGTTGCCTTGAATATTAAAGAAGGCCATGTGGCGGAAAGAGAAATTATGGAAGAAATTATTCCACTGGCTGAAAACTGCAACGCCGGGATTGTTGAATTTATACTGGCTAGGGCATTCTGGGTGGCTATGGCGGTAAATTGCAGAGCAGGAAATGATACTTTCAGCGCGGCTGCCGGAGATAGTATTCCCGTCGCGGAAAACAATAAAGACGGGAAATTTCTGATGATATACCCGCCGCCATAAGCGTTGAACAACAAAGAAGGGAAAGAACCGGCAAGGGTGGCAAGATAAGGTGATGACTCTAAGGAATCGGAATATTGTCTTCCATTGGCCAAAGTAACCACATCGGAACAGGTTACATATTTTGTGGCCGACCCATAGGCATAATCATCAGAATCGAGACTTTCTTCCTGTATTGCAAGAACAGAGGTATAGAGAGGAGTAAGACTGTCAACTGAAGTTATAGTGTCCCAGTAAGTAGAACCGACAACCCAGTCAAGGGTTACCCATTGGTTGTCGGATGGTCTGCGATACATTACCCATCCGTGGCCAGCTCCGAATGTTTCTCCGATATAAAACCTGATGTTACTGTAAGGAATTCCCATATTGCGGATTAAAGAATAAGTAAGGATGGCCCCATCCTCGCAATCCCCATAACCATCATAAAGAGTATGAACAGGGTCTTTCCAGTTATCTGGTCCTGTATCTGATGTATAGGTTATATGAGCAGCAACCCATTTTACGGCCTGAAGCGCTATTTCGTCCCATGTTCCCGGAGCGATAATCATTGACGCAAAAGTTTCCATCCAGTCACTACCGCAAAAGAGAAGTGCTTTCATTTCCGCGTTTGTTGAGGATAAATCGCCTGTTGAACTAAATACCTGTCCGGCAGAGGTCATCAGGGGAAGATAAGTATCTCCTGTGTTTTTTGAACGGGTGGCTGACCCTCCAGAGAACATCCGGGGGAAGGTAAGAAGTCCGTAGATACTGCCGAGAATCCCTCTTTGTGTCGCTTCGCCATATACTGTAAGGGCCGGGAGTGTGGCGACCGCATCGTTGGAATAGTATAAAATTTCCTCGTGTGGAGTATCTATGAATATGCAAGATGAAGTTGTTTCAATAGTTACCGGACTACTTGAATATATTTTATAGGTAATTATAATACCGGAGGAAGTGGCGGAAATTAACGCGCCGAACTGAATTCTACCCGCAATGTTGGCTGCTGTTTGTGTGGTATTGCTACCGAGTAATATTCCATTCAGAAACTGGGATGGGGTATTGATAAAAGAAAAAATACACCGGCTACCATCATCGAATATTACACTCAGAGTCTCACCGACAGAGGGTTGACACGCTACCGTTATGATGCCATTTTGTGTTATTTCAACAACATCATTACCCTCTTCTGTAGTATCATATCCCTCAGGTTGAGTATATTCCTCTGTAACGGCGCTATTTGTATATCCCCCCATACACAAACCGGCTGATTGGGTTCCACAACCTGCTAACTCGCGCCGTGCTGTATTCAGGTCACCACTTCTTGACCAACTTGTGCCATCATATTCCTCTGTAATAGCGCTATCAGAGCCTGTATAACCCCCCATGCACAGACCGGCTGTTTGTGTGCCAGCCCCGGCTAACCCTGCCCGTGCTGTACTCAGAGAGTTACTTATTGACCAACTTGTGCCATTGTATTCCTCTGTGACAGCGCTATTGCTGCCTGTATTTCCTCCCATGCACAGACCGGCTGATTGGGTTCCAGCACCGGCTAAAATACGCCGACCTATATTCAGGTCACCACTTATCGACCAACTTGTGCCATCATATTCCTCTGTAATGGTACTATAACTGTATATCCCTATTCCACCCCCCATACACAAACCGGCTGATTGGGTTCCAGCGCCTGCTAAATAGCTCCGTGCTGTACTCAGAGGGTTACTTGTCGACCAACTTGTGCCATTATATTCCTCTGTGATATTGCTATACCAATCTGCATATCCCCCCATACACAAACCGGCTGATTGGGTTCCAGCGCCTGCTAAATAGCTCCGTGCTGTACTCAGAGGGTTACTTGTCGACCAACTTGTGCCATTGTATTCCTCTGTGACAGCGCTATCACCATCTGCATTCGTACCCCCCATACATAATCCGGCTGACTGAGTTCCAGCGCCTGCTAAAGCACGCCGACCTATACTCAGAGGGTTACTTGTCGACCAAACTCCCGGTTTTAATATAGGAGTAAGTGAGGTGTAGGTTTCTATTCTGGATATTGGTCCGGCGCTCTCCCCGTTAAATTCCACGGTGGGTATAGGTCCTGTTGCGGTTATCTCAGCATTAGCATACCCTCCCCCGGTAAGACCAGAGTCCTCGAACCAAAGCACATCACTCCAGCGTCCGAGAGGCGGAACATAAAAAGAAGATTCCCCTAAACATTTAAGTTGAGTAGAATTATCGGATTGTACTATGGTTACAGAAGAAACATATGTTGGAGCAGAACCATTTCCAGCAAGAAAGACTCGAATACCTTTGCCATTTCCAGCAAGATAAATAGGTTGAATAACATCCGGCATTTTAACTCCTCATTAATACAACGGTAAACAATAAGAATTTCTTATATCTCCATAAATCCAGACAATTAATACGACGGCAAAGTTATCTGGAACGAATCAATGGTCGTTGTTCCCCCCTGGGTAACAGTAAGATCAGCCATATTAAGGTCGCCGTTGGATTCAGCGCAAACGCCATCTATCCGCACATCTGTTCCTGAAGTCCCCAAAGTTCCCATCTGGATATTCTTATCATATAACCTGAACCAGCCGGATTCCCCGGTAACAATTCCCGTGCCCGCCCATGTTATAGATTCCTTGGTGATGACTCCGGCGGCGGCTGTGCCGAAATTCAGTCCTGTTCCGCA
The DNA here is from genome assembly GCA_023251795.1 of Nitrosotalea sp. Classification (GTDB taxonomy): domain Archaea; phylum Thermoproteota; class Nitrososphaeria; order Nitrososphaerales; family Nitrosopumilaceae; genus UBA8516. Next base: position 6,207 of record JAHEYD010000005.1, read on the forward strand.
AGTTCCGCCGCCGGTTCCACCGGTTCCGAAAGTGGCAGAATTAACAACAATTCTTGTCAACAACACTCCCGTTTCAACCGAATCGGCGGTGGACGGAATTTCTCCCGACATGATATCCATTACTCCATTGGCGAAGAGTTGTTTTAATCCCTGTGTCCCTTCGAGCAATTTTGTCCGTACAGCTTTTGATAAGTGTAAAGCCATCATAACCTCCTATAATTATAAAATCACGATGCGGGTTGAGTAAACGTTGCCGTATCAATGGTCAATGTTGAGTTCAAGGTTAAACTTGTATTAGCCAGAACCATATCCGAACCGGAAACACCGATATTACCATCCATCCGATTTTCCGTAGCGCTTGATCCTGTTGTTCCGGCGGTGCCATAAAGTCTGAACCATCCGGCAACTCCAGCCACACCAACTACACCCGACCACACACTGGCGCTTTTAGGAATTGCTCCATTACCTGCTGTGCCGAAAACAAGGCCATCATTCACGCCCGTCCCGGAAGTGGTTGCAATGGTCGCCAGTAGAGTTCCCGTTTCGGCATAGTCGGCTGAAACCGGTTGACCGCCGGTGTATATTTTCATAAAACCGCCATTGAATATTTCAGTAATTCCCTGAGTGCCCACCATTCCGTTACGCATACCTGTCGATAATCTAACAGCGCACATAATTAATCCTCCTAATTTTGTTAAGTTTTTCTTTCCTTATTTCCCGATTATAGATGTAACAAATTCCTGATTTATTCATTTAAACCTTCCCGTGCTTAATCGTATAGCCATAATTATTCCTCCTATTGTAATGCGGCAACGTAATGAACGTTGCCATTGTTATTTCTTATTACCGCCGTTCCTGTAATTTTACTCGGCATATTATATTTACCGAGTGTCGGCATTTTAACGTTTCCTTTACTATCTCCGATACATATTCCTTTTGTTGATGTCCATATCAGGAAATCTTCAGTCACCCCTTCGCCGATGTCTTTGCCATGGATTTCAACATCAGTATAAGGGATAGAATCGATATCCAATACTGCTGACTTTTTTAATACGCCACTGTCAACGGCAGATAAAAACCATACATTGCCGTCGGCTGCATAGATACCATCGCCAACCGATTTCAGCATCGTTATGTTGTTACTGAAAACCCTGAACCCGGTTCGGATATCATAATGGTCGCAAAGAGCGTCGGCAATATATAAAACTTTTCCCCTGGCCACAAACAACTGGCCTTTCATATAGGTAATGAATTTCCCCGGAGGCAAACTCATTTTATAGTTGACCGTTGGAACAGCCAGGTTATTCATAGACCCGTTATTGTAATATCCGATATAGGTATCATTGGTCATGTAGATACGGTCATTGATTTCAACGTAGGACATGCGCGCTCCCCGTGCAAGACCGGTTAGTAATGATAGGGATGAATAAGTTACGCCATCCCAGTCAAATTTATATAGTGTTGTTCCGTCAATAAAGAAAGCAACCTTGCCGTTAGACCACCCTGAATGAATATCAGAGCCGGAAAGTTTTAACGCGCTGCCCTTGCGGCTTGCCAGCATAAAAGTATTGTCTATATCAACATTTTTTGCTTCCAGAAGAGAATAGGTTGTTTTGAAAGAGTCATTGATTTGTTGAGGAATAAGGCGCACAGACTCATCCACATTATTAATACCGCTAAAATATCCTATGCTGGCAATCAAATCAGACATTTATTCGCCAAGGCCTCCCTGATAAGGATTTTTGTTACTTCTTATTTCTTTGAGTTTATCAAACATCTTTTTGCGACCTTCCCGGGTGTCGGAATAATCCCCGGCCTTTCCCACTTTAACATCAAAGGGCAAGTAGTTGGAACCGGAAGCGCGGGGGTCGATTGGCGCATCTATTTTTAAAAGACCTAATTTTTTCATGACTTTTTCCCTAACCCATAACCTTTACGAGGAACAAATCCGTGGTCAATGGCATTAAGCAATCGCTCCTGCGCTTTCGCTTTTTCTGGAGTTGTTGCTTTTGCATGAATTCCGTTTGGTGTTGACACTCTTACTTTTCCGTTTGGAAGTTTTGTTAACCTTACCGGCATTTTTATCACCTCTCAATTTTTCAATCTTTTCAATCATGTTGATCACCATCGTTTCCGTAATTTCCCTGGTGCACGCAAAATCTTTATTTCTCGGGCACCATATCCAGTCTCTATTAATAGGCAGAGTTTTATCATTGAAGCACCCAACCCCGCATACTTCATTGTTGATGGCAATGCGATAAGGATTGGGGAAATCATTCCACTCTTCACTGATTCCGGTGATCATGACCGCCGGGATACCCAAAGAATAAGCAACCCAGACTGGCCCGTGGTTAAGACCGATATAGAATTCACAATTACGAATATCTTCAATAGTTGCCTGAATGGATTGGCCATTGTGTTTGATGACGTTGTTAAGTTGGCATGGTTCGGAAGAAACAGACACACAGTCATAACCAAGACGATTCAAATAATCGATAATCTTCTGCCAGGCTCCGGGGCGATTCCACATTTTACTTTGCATGGTGGAGTATTCGGAGAAGCAGATGTATGGTTTTTTAACCGTAATAACAGGTATTGCACTTTCCTTTAACTTCGTCTGTGCCGGTTTATATTCCAGTCCCAATATATCCGCAGCCACCTTTTGTAGAGGACAATCTCTCCAGTTGACAGGATTCTTGTCCAGTTGATCATCAAAACATCCAACCGTATACCCGGCATAAATATTCATGACTGCGGAACCGGGTTTTATGAATTCAATTTCCGGATAATCAAATATTTCCTGCCACCAACCTGAGCAAATGACATGGCAGTTATGTTTCTTGCGGAACTCTTCCACATAAGGCATCCAGGCTATGGTATCACCAAGAGCTTTGGAACTCATCTGGATGAGAACATTTTTACCCTCCAGGTTCATTTCGTGACGATATTTTTCTTCACCGTTTAATGATGCGGTAATTATCCATGGGAGATAGTATTTTGGTCCCGGACGAGACCACATGCTCACTTTTTGAGCAAGATTGAATATATTTTTATCCGAAATACTGTAAGATACATCATATTCACGATTGGATATGCCAGCAATATTCAGCATAGCGCCATCAAAGAATGACAATTGGAATACATCATCAGGCCATAAATTACGGTCAACCTGGTCAAAACGGTTAGAAACTTCAAAATTGATAATATTAAAAGATGATGGTTCAAAGGCTTCAAGGAACTTTTTATAAAGCCAGTTTTCCAGGACATATTCTTCAGTAGTAATATCAGCGTTAATATCAACCATACCGACGGTGTATTCAGACCATGAAGAAATCACGGGAATAGCAGCGAACAGGAAATCTGTTTTCCCGCTAAAAATATCGGTGCGAATCCAGGTCTCAGTGCTAATTACATGATTTTCATAGTTGATTCCGGTGAAAGGTTTATCGGATGACAAGGCTATGGGTATAAATTTATCTAAATCTGCTTCACAATCAAATTCAAGATAGTTTATCCGGTCGAATTTCCCATGGCAAAAATCAACGGCATTGCGGATAGCATTAAGGCAAGCCACGGCATGATAGGGAATGGTTGAACGTTTTGTCTCAAGTTGGCCATTTTGACCAGTGCGACAATAATTTGCTCTCCAATCATCGGAGAGGACATTTTTCTTTTCGTAGATTACATAGTCAGCCATTTCCATGACAGGCGACGGCAAGGCGTAATGGGTGGAAATGATTACCGGCCAGCCGAAGGATTTAACTTGAGTGATTGTTTCAACAAGCGTTTCCATTTTTTCCTGAGAATTTGGCCAGCAACCAATCACGAAACAGGACGATTCCTTCTCCATGGAGGTGATGCGGAAACCATGTTTCAAGGCATAGGAACGAATATCGGATTCAGAATTGGAAACTTCTTTTACTGGAACGCTTACTGAAACGCTTACTGGTTTATAGTTTTTATGCAATTCTTCCAACACATTGTATGCTTTTTTAGCCGCCGCATCCCATGAGAATTTGTCACGGATTTTGTTGGAAAGTTTGAAAGCATTTTCCTTGTGTTTGGAATAGTTTTCATACACATCTTTCATTTTTTCAACAAGGATTTCATAATCCGGTTCGCACCACTGACCGGGGACTTCCCAGTTACCGTATATTCCGAAAGGTTTAATTAATTGTTTTACTGGCACGAGGATAGCGCCTTCGTGGTATTCTGTGCTCCCGCCCCAATCAGAAAATATTGTTGGAATACCACATGCCAGACTTTCAATCATGGGCAGACCCCAACCTTCGCTTCGGGCACAGGAAACGAAACAATGAGCATTCTGGAGCCGTTTGATATAATCAACTCTTTCTTCAAAATGAACTGGAATAATTCGCGGGTCTTCCAGCCCATAGGCTTTTAATCTCTCTTCAGTAGATTTAAAGTTATCTGATGGGAAAAGAGTATCAACCGACAACTCAAGACGAACATCAGGATTATCGGGGAATGCTTTTAAGAATGCCTGAATGATTTCGATGGTTGATTTACGCGGCTGCCATTGCCCCACATGGACGAAAGTAAACGGTTTGTCTGGAGGAATGGATTCGGTAGGTTTATACATATCGGGATCAACACCTTCGGGCACGACTTTCACAAATTCCTCCGGTATCCCTTGGGCAATAGATGCCGCACGTTGCCATTCACTGACGACCCATAACTGAGAATAATTTTTAAGTTTATGAATAAATTCATCAGGTTGTAGAGTACTTTCCCAGACGTTGTAGAGTATGGATGGCTGAGGTGGAAATTCATTTACCTGAGAAGCGGTGACTGTATCAAGTAAAGATATGTGAACTTCTCCGGTTCCATCCCTTTTAATTAATTCCTGTAACTTTGGGAAAAAGCGACTGGCATGCACCCCATACCCTGTTCTTTCATTAAAATTCGCGTGCACCTTAATTTCTTTAAACATACTATTTTATCCTCCCTCAAAGTATTTCATTTCCCTCAGTTATTTTAAAAGCGCCGGGAGGCGGAAACTGAGGGTTGGTTTCCTTGCAAGCCATGGAACTTGCCCTCCCGACACAAAGTAAATTAGCCCTCCGACAAACGGTCTCCAAACCAGCTTGCCATTATGACAACACAGGCATAACGCACTCCGTCAACGGTTGGTTTAACGTCTGCGGTAAATGTCTTTCCGGTAAATGCCCAATAAGCCATTACGCCAAGAATCATAAATGATACGATGACTCCAACAGGACGAATGGATGCTCTTAAATTAATTACCCATTGGGCGGGAATACCGCAAACATCACGGTTAAAATATCTCGTCTTTGCGTCCAGTAACCCGGTTTGCGCCGTGATGTACGGAGCCATTATTTCAGGTTTGGTGGTTGCCAACGCGCTTAAGGTGGCCTCTGGAGTGTCCACTGATGGTTTTAAGAACTTCTTTTTAACGAAATCAAATGCCGGTGGAATAACCAGACTGACCAATGCCAATATTGCTTCGATACCCATAAATTCCTCCTTTCTATTTTTTGTTATGCTCCCATCATCTGACCGGTAATCGTTATAAAAACTTTCCCTTTTTTGAGCGTCGCCACCAATCGCGGGAAAAAATCGTTAAATGCTCTTTTGCTTTCACCGATGAAATTTTCCACTTTAGTATAGCCGATTAATGGACAGCCCTCTGTATTTTTATCAGTATTGCCGCTGTGGATACGCACGCCTTCATAATCAGGAACATTCAGCAGCAGCGGCATAATTTGTTTAAATCTGTTGGAATAACTTGTTACAACTTCATATTGGCCGTAAGGGATTGCCGTCACACCGGGAATCTTAACTTCTTTTGTCCACGGAATAATCATCCCGTTTTCCTGCCGTTGGCGGTCTTTATCCTCTAGTGAATAATAGTATCGGATCCCGTTGACCATAAAATCTCCAATGGTTGATTTATTGGTAAATATTTTACGGATGATTGAAAGTTCCATAATGAAGCCTTTGTCCTGATTCCCTTTCACTCCCTTTTTAACCATGGAATGTAAATAATCCACGGTTAGCCAAAATAGCGGTACCTTCTTCAATCTGTAATTCTATGCGGCGGACTCCCATATTACTTGTGTTGCCCCAATCATCCGCAAATTTGAAAGCATAATAACGGTAAGCCGTCGTGTTTGTAACTGTTATATACTTCGGGTCTGCCTGGTTTGCTGCTACATGCTGGTCAAAGAGACTGGCGGAGGTGGTTAATTGCGTCCAATTAGTGTCATCCCCGTAAACTAAATCAGCAAATGCGTCAGCAGTATTTGAACCCCAGAAAGTGAAATTTTTTACTCCTGCATTGCTATAACTTCCACTATCGTGGTAGTTTTCATAATAGATTCTTTTGATAACTTTTGCTTCACCTAAATCAATATGAAAACGCTGGTTGGTAATTGAATATCCTGCACTCGCCCAGGTAGTACCACTAATTGTGCCAAGTACCGATTTTGTAGGATCAGTAGCATAATATGGCCAATAAAAAGTGCTATATTTACTTGTCGCCTTTACATAAGTATCAGTGTGTGCAGGCGGATATTGTGATGTATAACTCATACTTAATCTCCCATCCTGTCTATAATGATGACCCGTGCAGGAAACTTGGTTGTGTTAGTTGGAGATAGTTTACTTAATTTGATGTATGCCATCGCCATTGCCTCCCTTTTTGACCATGTCCCAGAGTCCCAGTATATTACTGGCATCCGCCGGGGGGGTCTGCTGTGTAACAAGAGCAGCCTCCTTTTCGTACCTTTTTCTCATGGCTTCAAACTGATGTGCATTTACATTTTCATCCCCGTATTTTAGATAAGGTTTGAGGGAAGTTTTAATATTACTCCATTCTAAAATTTCTCTGATACGGTCATGGGCGGTGCGTTCCATGTTTCGCGCAATAAACTGCTTTTTTTCTATCTCAATCTGAGACAGTTCTATTTCAATCTCGTCATCTTCCTTAAGTATATCTCTTTTGAGTTTTTTAATTTCCACCATGTTTTTCCGGTATTCATAAGAGAGCATTACAAGTTCCTGAAACATAACATTTTGTTCCCGCACTGCCTGCCAGTACTTAGCATCTGGTGTAGGACGTTTATTGTCCGCGAGTACACTTACTTCCATCTCGGTGCGGGTACGGAAAATTTGCACCGTTTCCCAGGTTTTAAGGAGCTCATCTTTAATTACAGAAAGAGACTCAAAATCTTTTTTCGTTAATAATTCCGCACCGTTGACAATCTCCAAAGCACTTTCTATCATTTATTATTCCCCCTCTTTTTATCCATTTTTAACTTTTACCCATTAAGGTAACTTCCCAGATAAATACTATTTTCATACCAGAAAGTGGCAACATCCCGTTTTCCTGCCGCTGTTGATAATGTTCCCGCTGTCCCGCCGCCCAACCAGAAACCATTTGTTCCGTCCATTTGAGTCCATCCGGTAATCGTTGCGGTGCCTGCCGTTCCCTGCCTGATTGCGAAACGATAAACCTGGCCGTCTACCGGATTGGAAAAAGCAACTTTCATCCCTGATAAATTAGCCGTTCCGTAAAAACCGTTCCCCTGTGAAAAATCAAGAGAAAAGGTTCCCGATGTTCCTGATACGGCAATAGAACCCGCGCCTAAGTAATTAGTGCCGGAACTGGTGCCTGAACTACCCGAAGTTCCTGAAGTTCCCGGACTCCCTGTGCCACTTGTGCCGCTGGAACCGGAAGACCCGGAAACACCATTTGTTCCTGATGTGCCTGAACTGCCCGAAGTGCCATTCCCTGATGTGCCGGAAGAACCATTTGTGCCACTCATTCCTGAACTGCCCGAAGTTCCTGATGAACCGGATGTTCCATTTATTCCATTTATTCCATTTATTCCATTTATTCCTGATGTCCCGGAACTACCCGAACTACCCGAAGTACCTGAAGTACCTGAAGTACCAAAAAATGTTCCATCTACTCCAGACGTCCCGCTGGTGCCGGAACTACCAAAAGAAGAAGTGCCACTGGTGCCGGAAGACCCGGACAATCCTACATTATCCAATATTATGATTATATCAGTATTACTCATGGCGTAGTCCCCGTTGTCCCCGCTGTTCCCGGAGTTTTTGTAACTCCATATTCAAGGTCAAATCTGCCTTTCATTACAGTTATAAATTCATTGGCAGAACCGGTCGTTACAGAAATATCATAATCATAAACTCCAACGTCCAGATTGATTGTATCGGATGGAACAAGAGAAATCTGAGCGCTGCCGGATGTCCCGGATGTTGTGTCGTCAAATGAAGTAACTATTTTTTGAAGAGACGCTTCAGAGTCTGGAAGGTCATAATTAGTCTTGAGAGTAAATTTTAATACCCAGTTTTTAATATTATAGGGAATACCGGCAGAGTTTTTGAAGGTTACTCCGTAAGTATGCGAATTTCCACGGGTTAAACTTAGACGTTTATATGCCATCACTTTCCACCTTGTTTAATGCAGAAGCCTAGGTACATTAAGCCAGCCAATCCGCTAATAACCAGTGTAATCAAAGTTTTTAGCACTACGTTTTTACACGTTTCACTGTAAATCATCATCGACGCTAACCACTCATGCTGCTTGTAGTGAGTTTCACGGTCAATGTAGAACGACTTTAATTCTTCGTATAATGCTTCCTTAACAGCTTCCTTAATAGCGTCACGTTCCATTTTTACACTTCCCTTAGTTTATTTTCGCGTCAACTGGTTCTTCTACCAATCCTACTGGACAATCAATTCCACATCGAATTTGCTGTTATTTCCTCCGGCGGTACTTCCGGTCTGATTAGCGATTATTTTAATAAAAGGCATTATTTCCGGCTCGAAAGTAAGAATATCTCTTCCGGCGGTTCCGAAGGTGCCAATCGCCACCGCTTTAGATGGAGTAATAAAAGTTCCATCTTCCAACGCGCAGCCGGAATAGGTGAATGATGTGGTGCCGCAGGTAGCAGCCGTGCCATTCATTATATTGGTAGCCAAGGCAAAATTGCCATTATTGGCGATATATCTGAGGTCTATTTTATCTGATACGCAAGATGTTCCAGAATTTAAATTTTGATTTTTAAAGACTGATATGGTTGTTATTTTAGCCACAATATCCTCCTTGCGTTGTTTAGGTGCCGCTCACCTTTTTTTGTATCCGGATAAACAGAGGAAAAATATCCAGAGGGGTTAATAATGGGAGGAGCGTTGGTTGTCCCCCTCCCTTATAATTAAATTGTTATAATACTTATGTTCCTGAACTTCCACTGGTGCCGGAAGTACCCGATGTCCCCGAACCCGCAGAGTTTGCATACCTGGCGGTTCCGGCATAGTTAGCCGTGGTGGCCACCATTCCGATACTGGAAAGAACCTGAGTTGATCCACTTTCAAGATCTTCAATAAGTTTTTTAATTTTTACAATTGCCATTTTGAAAAGTCCTCCTTTATGAGGGGTTAATTTTATTCCTAACTGCCGAATTCCCGACTCCTCATTCGTCCCATCATGGGTAATGTTTTCCTCATGCGGTCGGAATAAGCATCGGGAAGCGGGCCGAATTTTGCTGTAAAACTGTCTTCGTACTGTCTGGCCAGGACAAGATTTAAAGTGTCGGAATCCGGTTTGGAAAACGCCAACTTCGCCGCCCAGTCACACAGGTCGATATGATATTTTTCATCTATTTCCGGAGAGGTCTGCATGGTAAAGGAAATTAATGGAAGCCGGGACACAACCAGATAAGCGGTATCGTTGGATGATGGAGCAAAAAGAAAAGTTATGGTATTACCCGGCTCATTGAGAAATGCGTCAGGATACCCGCCACTACCACATGTGCCCACCGTTCCGCTGGTTCCCCACCAGGCGTTGAATTCTTCATCAACCTGAGGATAATGGAGAGGGCCGCGAAGAGGCCAGGTCATAGATTTTAACTGGCATCGTTTAACTTGCAGGATTTTGGAACTGAGTTGATACACTCCCTGATCAGCTATAACAGAAAGAACACACAGAGATTTCTGCCCAGCTGTTGAAGCGGTTGCGGCTGTTCCCGAATCATCAGACGTGGTTGCGTCAATGATCAGATGAGCCCGCCGGCATGCCTGAACTTCACCATAATTGAGAAAACGAAGGAGTTCCGTATCCGGCCATAAATAGGGTATGGACACATCATCCAGCACGCTTTCCCGCATATGAGCAATCAATTCTCTTCCTGTCATGTTTGCTCCGTTGCCGGAACTTCTTCCCTGCCGACATCTTCTTTGATTAGTATATAAGTAATTCTGGGCATATCTCTTCCCTGAGACTTATAACTTCCATCCGGATTCTGAATCTGGATGGTGTCTGTTTTTATTCTTGTATCCAGCATGGTACGAACAGGTCTCGGAATATCTATTTCGACTCCCGGTTTGGCTAAATAAGCAAATCCGTTAAGGGAAATAAAAACACCCTCTGACGGAATGTCGGGAGTCTGGTTAATGATAATACGGTCGCGGATATGGCTGCCCGGGCCGGTAAAATACTTTTCCGGATTTTTCTTCATATCCAACTCCAGTTTTCTAGCCGCAGTTAATTCTTCTGTTTTTTCTTCTCTTGTAAAAGCCATAATAGTCGCCCCTCATTTTTATTGGTTATGGAGGAGAGTTGCCCCTCCTCCTGTTGGTTAATTAGTTAACTTACGATTCCGCCACAAACGGTTCCTGATACGGCATATGTACCAATTGAGTGAAAGTGCATGTGCCCATTGTACCGGCCCCGCCAACACTGAAGTTTACCCCAGCGGCTGCCGGACCCTGCAATAACATGGAAGCCAGAGCCACACAGTTATCGGGAAGGTCGGGAAGTTTACATTCCGCAGCGGCCAACGCCGGAGTTGCGTAATCGTTTTTACTGACAATATTACCCGGGCCGCATACCCTGGCAGTGCCATCCGTCCCACCGTAAAAAAGGAACCTGCAACAGCAGTTGGTTCCCATCGAACCCATACCGGTTTGAATATTGCTTCCGGAATAAGCGCCGGTGCCGAGATTGATGTTACTGGTAGCAACGATGGTGTAGATTGAACCATTGATGGAAGCTAACACGGGATTGCCGGTATACACTCCAGTTGCGGCAGTCCCGGCAGCCACACCCGCACCCGCCGTACCCGCCGTACCACCTGTTCCGGCAACTACTCTATTTACAATACCCTGAATAGTCCGGCGAATAGTATCATCATAGAAAGCCTGCGGCGCTTTTCGTTTGGCATTCTCGGCGCTGATTTTAGGATCGTCAAATTTTGCGTAAGCCATAATATTACTCCTTTAAATTGTGAGTTGAGTTGTCCCGGTCTTCAATTCAGTTACCGTACCCGCCGGGATGTTCAGCACGGTTGGCCTATACAGTCTCAAGCCAACTCTCACTTAAGGCTGTAACGTTGCCATTTTCGACCCTTTCGTTGCACCTTTTTTTATTTCAGTATATACGAAAAGACCTTATATATCAATAACTTACCTTAATTCGTACATGCAACTTCGGCAACCGCCATCCAGGCGTCATTCAAAATAACCGTTGTTTGCATGGTTTTCCAGGAAATCGAACCTCTTTGTGCTAATGGATCAGCAATACTCGGATTCGGGTTGACCACCATGGGAGTAATCGCATACTTGCCTTTGAGAGCGATAAACCCGTAAGCGTCTTTGCCGAAATACATTACCGGGTAAACATCACAGTTACCGCCGGTCGCTATCATGGTTGAAGTTGTCGCGCCCGCTCCAGGATAGGGAGTAAAGATTGTGGATTTCAGATAGCGGACATCTTCACAGGAACCAATTTCTGTTTCCCATGGAGAGACTTTTCCGTAATCCGCTACAGAAGTGAATCCCGTAAGTCCGCGTATATCGGATGTAAGGTCGACATGGGTCACACCGGCATAAGCCGGAAGGATGGATTCGGTATTGAACGACGGAGTGGATTTGACAATATTGGTTACAAATCCGGCTTCCTGACGTTCCAGTGCGCGGACAATCCGACGCTGGTCGGTGCGTGAAATGGCCGCTGCGACTAAATCACGGGAGGCAACTGAATTCGCATAGAATACGTTGCTGCACGCCTTGAGCACATTATAACGTAATGTTTCAACTGTCTTGGCCGCCTGTTCACCGATAACGGCAATTCCTTCCTGCATAACCGGGTCTTCATGGGTATCCTGAACAACATCAGTAATACCGATTAAGCCGCCGTACTGACTTAAGGTTGCGGTTATGTCTGTTGCGGTCATTTTATCGGCCACAGGAGTTACGCCTTCAGTCAATGCCGTTGTGCGAAGTCCCAGACTGTTATAACGCCTGAACTTCATAGACTGCGTTTTGTTTGCAGGTAAACTTTTAGCTTGCATCATTGTTACAAGGTTTCCCTTGGTTTATTATTTCTAACAAACTCCCGGTATTACTACTGGGTCCAGACTATCTTTTGACTCACTATATTGATTGCGAGTCGTCCCAATTATTGAACGATGAGAATTATAACATTTGCGACAAAATCTTCCACGGCGATCATCATTACGCAAGGTAAACGCTTTAATAATTTTCTCTCCGCATATTTCGCATTTGCATTCCATCGGATCGCCAAATTCTCTTAATGTTTTTCCATCATCCTTAATTTTATATTCCATTGTAGGATGAATAAATTCTCGTATAATATCAAAGAATTTTTCCCTGTCTTTTCGGCGAAGTCTCAACATTAAATATTTTGCATTAAGATGATTCGAGCGAAATTCAAGATGGAATTTATCGGCAAGAACTTTTGTCATTATTAAATGCTCTGCCACATTAAAACAATTTGTTTCCAACATCGGAGTTAAATAATCTTCATGATTTTTAAGATGTCCATCGTCTTGATACCAGATTGCCAAACCCAAAGGAGTGAGTTGTTCCATCAAAAAAGAATCTATCGTTTTTCTTCCTTGATGATAAAATCGTTTCCATAAATGAGTGTAAACAGGATGAGCCTTTGTTAAAACTCTCACTTTTGGATATTCTTTCCCTTTGCATTTACTAATTCCATCTTTGATCGTAACGGTGGTGAGATTTTTAAGTATATCAGCCTTCCATAGAGCATACTCTTTTTGTTTCATGCAATGAGCATAATCTATATGCGAGTTAGTATTCCCTGTAGCACAATGCGATAAACTTCCATCTCCTAAAATCATTCCTATTACTGCTCCTCTAAATTCATCGTCGTTCATAGTCGTTACACCTTCCATTACGGATTGGCTCGGGATTGTCCTATTATAGGATGTTCCCCGAATTTAAGGACTTTTAATTCGGCCAAACTATCGTCCACCGAATTTTTCCAGCACCAGATACGGCATGGCTCTTTTTAACAAATCCACCGCAACAAATGCGGCAGTTCTAGGAGTTATGTCTCCGTAAGTAGTTAAATTCATTTAATTTTCTCCTTATTTACTTATCGCCTCATCAAACGCTCCATCGAAATCATCAGATGGTTTAAGGTTTGGATTTATTGCGCCGCGTTTACTTTGCGGAGGAGTCAAGGCGGCCTTCCGGTCTTTTTTGGCCCTGTCCATTCCCACAACATTATTCTGAGGCGGATTACTGGTTACCGGGATATTACTTTCTTTATAGAAGTCGTCCAAAAGAGAAATAACTTCCCCGGCTGCTCCCGACTGGCAAACTTCCAGCATTCCCTTTTGGAGATATGCCGGTTTACTTTGAATCCATTCGATGATTTTACCATTTTCATGGTAGGTCTTATAATCAGGATAAGCCGTTTCGATTGTATTGAAGTGGTTGCTGACCGCATCCTCTTCCCGTTCCCTGGTTGTCTTTTCGACAAACTCTGCGGTCGGTTTCAACTGACTCTGGAATTCATTTTTTACTTCTTTGAGTTGTTTCTGGAATCCTTCGTTCAGTATACCGTAAATTGATTCGATTGCTTTACCGAGTCTTAAACTTTCCACTCTGGAAACTAATCCGAATTCTTCATCATACTCTTTTAACATGGCCTTTTCTTCATCATTAAGATTAAGATTTTTTAAAAGAGTTTCGACATCCAGTCCGGTTTCCACTTTTTTATTTTTATCATCAACAGGAGGAGAAGGCGGTGGAGTCTTTAACTTCTCTATCTCTGTTAAAAGTTCTGATTCGCGGGTTTGAAACTGCTGTTCTTTAGACTTGATTATCCCGTTGAGACTTTTCCATTTTTGTTCGTAATCTTCCAAAGGAGGCGGTTCAGCGGGTGATTCAGCGGGTGTACCGGATTTTTTATCATCAACGGGAGATGGTTCATCACCTTTTGCATGAGATGGTTCCGGTTTGGTTTTACTTAAATCACCGGTATCGGGCAGACCGGAAGCAGGAACACTATCTTCACTTTTTACTTCTGCTTCATTAAATGCTTCGTCAAATACTTCGTTTTGTTCATCCTGTTGTGACAGGATTTCTGCGGCAGTGTTTTCGTCCGGTTTTTTCTTCATAATTTTTCCCCTCATTTTTAATAAAAAAAGGTCAACAGAAAGGAAATTTAATTCCTGAATGTTGACCTTTAGTCTCGTTTATTAATTGAGATTTAAGCTTTCGCTATCTTGCCCTGCATAATTCTTTTCGCTCCCTCCAACAGTTTACAGAGTTCAATAGCTTCCTGTTTTGACATCTTTACTTCATCATTATCTTTTCCTTCTTTTCCTTCTTTTCCTTCTTCTGGTTGATGATTAAAAGTTGTTAAATCACGCTTCAAATCTTTTTCACAATGTTTCCGATTACCATATATCATAAAATTAATTCCGTTGTCAATAATTTTTCACACAGGTCTTTGCGGGTTGCCTCGCGTGATGACATCTTTTAATTCCCTGAATGCCGCAATTTTCCCCTGGTTGTGTTTAAGTTCAGATTCTTGAGCGACATCGTTTTGAATTCTGGTTAATTCAATGTATAAATCCAACAGGGCAATAACCGCATCCATTGGAGGGGTATGGTTGAACCCGTTGACTGCTGAAACTAACTCGCCTTTTTTACGCATTTTCTCCTGCATTACTTCCCTCCTTCTTTAACCTTTTTCTGCTTTTTTGCTATTTTTGCTGATTCTTCCTTTGCTTTTATTTCAGCATCTGTCTTTTTATTTTTTAAAGTAATATCATGCACAGTTTTAGTGGTATCGAGAATTTTCTTTACATTATGGTCTTCATCTGCATGCGACAATTCCATTGCATGGCTCTCCTCATCCCTGCGGATTTTAGCTTCTTTAGCCATTCTTTCCGTTTGAGATAAAGCAACGGCTTCATCTGCCAACCTTGGGTCTTCACTTTCGGTTTGTTCAGGTGGAACTGAGGCATCCTTATTGGCTTCTATATTAATTTTTTTACTTTTAGTAAGATTTGTCATGGCCTGAGCCTTATTTTTCGCTATTTCAGACTTCAACATTTCTTTTTCCAACACGGCCATCTCCGAATTTTGCTGTTCGTCACGGAGTTTCTGCGCTTCTTCCTCTGTTTTGAGATTGATATTGATATCATGGACTTTCAGACGTTCGTTCAGAAGTTCACGGCGGGGAATGTAGACCAAATCTTCAGGTCCAAGTGTTGCCATGAACTGATTGATGGCCTGCATACGGATTTCTTTCATAATAAGGGAAGACACCCCACGGGCTTTTACACTATAATCACCTTTTATATCAGGTCTGGGATTAAATTCCATATTCCATGCGTAGAGATCCTGGATAATATGTTCTGTAAACATATCGAAGTTCTTTACAATGTCTTTAATACTTATGGTTATGGTTGCCATTCTGCCGGAAGCAGCCTGCGCAGTTTCATTATTAACCATTTGACCGGCCAGCCAGGTAGGGAGTGTGGTTTCGATATCGGCAAATTCCATGAAGAATTTGGAAACTCCAATAAGTTCATCAATGTGGGATTCAAAACTCAGATTGCGGATAGCCGGGTATTGAGCTTCAATTCCACGGCCTTCACGATACCATATTTTACGGGGATAGAAGGATGACATATCTTGTCCGGGAGTGAGTAGTGACCAATTAATTTCTAATTGCGGGCCCGAAATTACAGCGGAATTATCAAGAACCATACGGGCCGCAGACGCAACGGCAATCTGGCTATGACGCATGACACGAGCAAGACCTTCACCGTACAAACTTGTTTCATCCTTTTCGTAATAGAACAGTTTATAGCGATTGAGAGCGCCTTCAAAAAGAGTAGCCTTGATAATTGTTTTCCCTATTACCCAGACATTTGCCGCATATTCCAGAGTCGGGTCTGATATATTGACTCCACATGCCTCAAGATCAGAACCGTCAATATATCCCCAAAATTCAAGAACTTCATATTTTTTGCCAATTTGACGGTTGGTCGCCCTGCTGGTTTCGCCGGTTGCAGTATAAGCGGTTGTTGTAGCAGTACTTTTGGCTCCGGCTTCCATTTCTATGGTTTGAAGCTGGATTTCCCAATTCTTTGCAGTATAGTTGCCATTTGGATGTTCGGTAAGGAATTTTGTTATAATGTCACCGTAATAATCTTCACGGTCAATGAGTTCACGAATATCATGTTTGGACATGATATGGCGTTCAAAACTTCCCTCTATCATGGACATTTCAGTAACCGTCATATCAGGATACCAGTCCCAGATACGAATGGCTTCAAAATAAGGAACATCTTCTGTTTCTCTGGCTTCCTGATAATCACCGTCAGGATTTGGTTCCCATTTATGCCGGGTATGTTTATTAATCATAGGACCTTTCATAATACCGGTTCCATACAATAATCCTGATTTTAATACTTTTTTTGTTTCTTCCGGGTAATCCATTTCAAGAAGTTGGTCATCGATTACTTTGGACATAGATTCGCAGGTGGCATCGGAAAAAGCTTTTATGGCCATCCGGACATCCTCGATAGACAGAGGCTGGATTTCCGGTTGTTGGCCAAGCATAGAACCAGGCATAGAACCGGGCACAAAACCAGACTGATTCTGTTGCATAGCTATTTGTGTTTCCATCATTCTCTGTTGAAGTAAACCTTGAATTATTTTCTCTATTATTTCCGGAGATATCTTTGGTTCCGGGGTCGGCTTGATTTCAAAATTCTTGTCATTCTCCGGGAACAGCATTTCATGGAGCCGGGAAAGAACGATATTGACTTTGGAACGAGTCAGCTTTGGATAGACCTTAGAAGCATTCGCTGATATTTTTACATCCGGGTCATATAGTCCTTTGTATGCGCGAAGGTCTTCCAGCCATTGTTGCTCCTTGGCGTACCGG
Source organism: Nitrosotalea sp. (assembly GCA_023251795.1). GTDB lineage: Archaea > Thermoproteota > Nitrososphaeria > Nitrososphaerales > Nitrosopumilaceae > UBA8516. Next base: position 23,458 of record JAHEYD010000005.1, read on the forward strand.
AACCCTTCATTGGCGGCGAACTGGTTATAAAGGCGCGCGCCGAATGATACCATTATTTCTGAATTACGTTTTGATTCCTGAAACTCTGATTTTATTTCATCCATAAAAATTTTCCCCTGAGTTTTATTTCCCTCGCGCTGACTTTAGTATCCCCCGATTGAATTCACTGGTTGATAATTTGTTAAATTTACTTTTGAACTTAAATCTTTCCAGCGTTTATCATGAATATCACGTTCGGCAATAAACATGCAAAGATATTCAAGAGCATCGCAATTACAAGACAAGATACCATTCGCGTAAAAAACATGATCAATGTCTACGGTAATATTATATACATCTTTTAGTTCTGGAAGTTGAGATATTTGCACAATCCTTGGCACAGGTTTTGATTTTAGAATATTTATTCGCTGTAAAGTTTTTACCACAAATAACACACGTTCTTTGAACGTTGTCTTTTCCACTGTAGTATCTATATCTGTTTTGGCAGTTTGCATTACAGAATTTCTTTCTTGACGGGAATGAAGCTTCAATATTTTTCCCGCAATACAGGCAACATGTGATATAAATTTTTCTGTCAACCCATGTTTCTTTTCCGTGTTTACTATGCCACTTGATTCCTTCAGGAGACCCATGCCAGGATTTCGCTGCTTCCCGCGCCAATTCGAGACTTTTTTTAAAATCCCAGGTTCCGTTTTTAATTCTTTCAAACAGGTGGAATCTGGAATGTTCGGAACCATGGATGGCCTCAAGATTGGAAATATCATTATTAAATACATTTCCATCAATATGGTGGATATCATATCCTTCAGGAACTTTACATTTATTATGACTTTCCCAAATAGCTCTGTGAAGATTGCACGTTGTCTTTCCCCAGTTTTCGACTCTGTAGTAATTACCTGACGAAAGCCGGTATTTCTTTTCTTCAAATTCAATAAACTTTGGATACTCCATTGTAATGTCCTCCATGAATTATAATCTTGCAGGACATCACTATATCGCAAAGCATTACTCTTTGCAATACTTTTGTTTGATTTTATAAATTCATGATCTTCAGTGCATTCAATTTTCCTTTCATCTGAAAAAGTTATCTCAATAACTTTAGTTTTTTTGTGTGTCAATCCTGCTGCAATTACTTTCCGGTTTCCAAAGGGTGTAACAACAAAATCCCCTGCTCTGATTTCATCAATTCTTTTTTCACCGGTTGGTGTAAGAATCATGGTTTTTCCACTAAAACAGCAGTGACTCGAGAAGTTCTTCACCGGCATGATTTTGTATTCCTCGCCCATACTTCTCGGGTCTTTTTCGTAATGATACCCGCCGTTCATGGCTTTACGGAGATAATGGCAATTGGGAGAAATGATAAAAGAAGGTTCTCCCGCATACATTTTATTCAGGAAATTTTCCACAGCCGCCACCCGGGGAAGAATAGCATTGGTTGGAGCCGGAACAATATTGCGCAGACCCACTTCCGGCCCCTGAAGAACTTCAAAACAGGTGGACTCATCTGTCGGCGCACGGGCAACCCCGGATGGGTCTCCAAATCCCATAACGTTCATACCAAAGTATTTAAGACGAAGAAGCGGAAGAAGTTTATTATCACAAAATTGACGCAATCCCATACCCTCAGACACCACCTCGTCTAATATTTGAAGTTGACCAAGGGTTGTAATTTGACCAATAATACAAGCTGGCTGAAGGGCAAAATCCATCCCTACCAAAACATCTAATCCCTTTTGCGGCTCAAGTTGATGGGGTGCGACATGGATATTGTCTCTAAATGACTGGAATACCGGTTTCCCGCTGACAAGGTACCCATACTGCCCGTCAATATAGATACGTTTATACATTTCATCTTTGCCTTTGGCAAGATTGATATAATAGTTTTTCGGAAGGTGTTTTGTATTTTCCGCATGGACTGATAACCCCGATGGTTGTTTAAATATTTTCCAGCCCTCCGGCCGGATGACTTCAAAACGTTTATATAATACTGAGTCGTCCGATGGAGGATTCGAGTCCATAATAATACCATACCAACTTGCCCCGCCATCTCTCCCACTAGGATACCTCCCAATTCTTCCATCCATAGCATCAATGATAGCAATAGGTATCTCGCGTGCTTCATTAAACCACGCGCCAGTTACTTCGAGGGATAATAAATTTGAAACTTGATCCGGTCGGTCAAGAGCGCGAAATAAAATTTCCAAATGGATTCCTGGAAATTTTGTTATAATATACGTATGGTCGGTAACTCTGTATTCTCCAAATAATTTAGGAGGAAACCAATCGTGAAAAGTTTTTATAGTTGTATCTTTCAGCATCGAATATGTTTGGGATGACCACATCACTTTATTATTTCTTCTTACTAAAACGACATGACTTGGGACTTCTAAACAATAAACCATTCCATTATATTTCTTTTTATACCAATATTTTTTAAAAGAGGTTAATGGTTGATATTGGTTAGACTGCAAAACGGTAATTCCAAAATTAAATCCTTGCCCTTTAAAACTTCCCTCTCTTTCTTTCACTGTATATTTAGTAATGCTTGCCGCCCCGCCAGTTTTAATAATTATTTCCTGTAAATCATTCGCTAATTTTTCAGATGATGTGTATAATTTTGTTGAGTCATGTTTGCTGGTTCTTGTATGGCCGTCACCTTCTTTAAACCCTTTTAAAAATGATTTCAAGTGTTCACGCGGAGCGCTTTTTATCCACTCTGGTAAATATTTGGTTCTTGAATTTCCGCATGGAAGAAGTTTTTCTATTAATTTTTTTATATCATCATTTATATAAATACAATAATTATATGCGGAACTTCCTCCTTTATTTTTACCATACTTAAAACCACAATCATCAAGCAAATTTCTTACATATTCTTCATTTTCTTTTTGGGTTACAGTAAATCTCCAATGGTATCCAATAGTATCTTTCCGTTTATATTTCCCGACATATCCTTCGGCAAACCAAAAACCAAAAAATTCAAACATTCTTTTGGAAAATTCTGTTTTCCCTGCCTTGTATTCATCGGCATTAATCTTAAACTTATAATGGGTCATTCCGTAAATATCTGCCGTTTTATGGAATTTATACCCATACATTTTTTTAGTCCGACCATTAATCATTGAAGCGTATTGGCGATGATCTGGAGTAACTAAAAAATCAATAGTTCTATTTTTATATCCTATCATTTCCCCTTCATACCAATCCGCATAATAGGAGGTAGGACTTACAAAAATTAATTCTTTATTATTTACAAGACTTGCTACTTTATCTGATAAGGTTAAATTTTTAAATAACTGCCATCCATGTTTTTCCGTAAGAATTTCAGTTTGGTCATCAAAGCAATTTCTCACCACAGCCCATCTGCTCCTGCGTATTCCATCAGGAGAAGGTTCCTGTGCCAGCGCACGGCGGACGACCTCCATTACGCATGCGCTGCTTTTCGCCGAATTTCCAGTTATAAATATTTTACCATTTCTTCTGGCAACAAAAAAACCAGTTGATGTTTTAAAACAATATTTAAAACCATCAGGAGAAGGAACTCTTTCTATTTTTGGAGCGTTTCTCATCGATAAAAAATTTGTTCCTGTATTTGCATAAACTCTATACCCGGTTTTCCATTTATCATTATTGTGATTTATTTCCGCAATGGTAGAGCGCACTCCAGTGGTAGCTAAAACATACTGAATAAAATCCGCATTCTCTTTTATTGTCGAAGCATATATTCTTCCGCCATAACAATCAAGACATCCATCCCAATGTACAAACTCATCAGCTATAATTGCTAATTGAGATTCATCAGCATTAAAATACTTCCACAGTAATTTATTTCTTTCCGGAGCGTCAAAATCAAAAGTTGTTTCAGTCGGACGCGCCTCATAATTTCGTTCATTCCAATCAATTCCACATTCCGTTAATAACATTCTTAATCTTATTTTTTTACGTTCTTTCCTAACGCATATATGACATCTATTTGTATTACTTTTTTTGGAGAAATGACCATCGGCTGATACTGCAACCATTAAACGAATTTCATTACCGGTTAAGTCAATACCATTAGTTTCCGGAGCTTTAAATATTGTTGGTATTCTTCCCGACCATCCATCATTAAGCGAATTATGTTTCCCGGCAAGTTCTCCAGCCGAGATTGTTCTCCACTCATCTGGTTTAAAAGCTGTATTAAAAAGAACAATATGTTCATCACTTAATAATTGGTCAATGCCGTATCTATTTTTTAAATGAAGGAAAGAATCGCAAGGTAATTTTATATAATCAGATGGTTTATGAAAAAATATTCTTGATGTAGATAAATCAAACTCAGCTAATGTATCCGTCTCTGTATAATCACATATTTTCTTCCAACCGGCAGGAGTTAGAAATTCCGTATCGGAAGACAGGCATCCAAATGGACCTAAACAAAGTCTCATCCGTGAATTATCCAGAGCAAAACGTTTTAATGTTGGAATATCCTCGTAATCAAAAAGAATCTGATATGCTTTTTGGTTTTCAGCCATGATTAATTACCTTATTTCACAACAATTCAGGGTTTAGTGAGAGATAGTTGACTCACTCCGCCATCAAACACTACTGTAAGTTTTTCCATGATTATTCCTCCCTCTTAATTCACTTTTCTTCCGTATATCTATACATTTTCTTTTCTATTTTTGGAATTAATTCTTTATTGTCTCCTTTTTCGTAAACAGTCATTTCTAAATCTAAATAATCTAATAATTCCCTAAAAGCATTTTTTAGATATACTCTCTTCTTTACCGGATATTTAAAATACATACAATTTGTTTCTGATTCAATCTCTTTCATCCCTCTTTCCTGGATTGATTTCATTACATCAATTGCAATTTTTAATTTTCTATAAATATTTTTTTCAACATCTTCATTTTTTTCAACATCTTTATCTTTTTCAACATCTTTAATATTTTCAACATCTTCATTTTTTTCAACATCTTTATCTTTTTCACATAATTCAGGAAATAACCATCGTCTTATTTTCTCCCTCAACATGTCCATGTTCCCTCCTCCAAAGTTGACATTTTCATTAATCCGCCATCTTCATTTTTTCGTAATAAACCAAATTACACTTGCTACCCACCCATGCAGCCAATTCATTTATATCATAACCCATCCCAGTAAGTCTATCATTGATATGGAACTCGGCAACCATGTTGTCAACTTTGGTAAGGCAAGTGGAGTTGTAAAGAGTTTCGTACTCAGCGCCTTCAATGTCCATTTTGAGAAGTTTAACACGATTAATAGAAGGGAATTTAAGGAATTTACAGGAATCAAATATGTCATCAAACGCCACGACTTCAACATTGACTATATCCATGGACTTAAAATCGGGAGTGACCACCATAGACGAACCACCGGAATAAGTTTTATCGCAATAGATAATTTCAGACTTATTACTTTTCCCGCCCACTCCTAGGTTGTACGGGTGAATGTTGGTAACTCCATTCAACCCTATATTCCTGATCATGGTAAAGAATGTTTTCGGAACCGGCTCAAGAGCAATAATTCTGGTGGATGGAAACAATTTAGCCATCATAATAGAAAACATTCCCTCATTGGCTCCAATATCCAGGATAATGTCATCCGGCTGAAACTGCAATCCTCTTTCTAATATTTTATAATTATCACTGAAAATTTCATGGATTAACGCAGGAGCGGTCGGGGTATTGGTAAATTTAAAATCAATGTCTTTGTATTTGAATTCTATAATACTGCCATCTACCTTTGTCACCATGTCTCTGGTCCCTCCACTTTTTCCTCTGCCTCCACCCTCTTTTCAGCATTAGGATTAAGCGCATTCATCACCTGCTCTAAATCCACTCCATCGTCGGCAAGTTTAATTGCCTTCTCCACCCGTTTCTCATCTTCCAACCCTTTAATGATAACAAACACAGCCGCAGAATTTCCAACGCCACCTTCCCCGTCCCTTTTCATCTTGGCGGCCAGCAAAGCCGATTCCACTCTTAACAACTCTTTCACCATGAAGGAAAAGTCTTTATCGCTGGAAATCATTTCTTTAAGGCGTTTACGGCCATTAACTGATTTGTAAGCCGCCCTCATGTCCTTCAGCATCTGGAAAGAATCATCGTCAAGAAGTCCGGCAACATCTTCTCCATCAGGAATATCAGGAAGCCGGTTGTCTACTGATTTTTTCACTTTACTGAATTCACGCTCAGACAGGTTGCCGCGTTTAAAAGGATTGAAATTGTCGGTTATTTCCCGGTCTTTGGTTTTGCCTCCGACAGAAGAAGTATCAGTCATGAGTTTTTGCGCCTTTCCCTCGAAAAGTTGCCACTGCTGCTTTCTTCATACACCGAAGGGAATTATCTGTCAACTTTTCAATTTAAGAAAAACTTAATGATGGTTGATGTGATTTTTCTAATTTATTACTTTTCTTTATATTTTCCAATGACCACAAAGGTTGTAGATTTTTTAAATTCCAACACTTTTTAAAATCAATATCAAAAGGACTTTTAAAATTAAATGCCGATATAGGAATTTTATGGTCTATGTGCCACTTGCCCATATTATTCCAACCCATTCCATTTTTAAACTTTTCCTGCAAGGATTTAATTAATTGTTCCACTGTATACCCAACCAAATCTTCCCAGTGTTTCCCCCTTTTGTTACCCCTTAAACTTTTCCTAATAGCCCTGCTAATCCTATTGTTTAGATTATATTTTTTATCGTTATGATATTTTCTGTTTGTATATTTTCTTATTCTTTCTTTATTTTTCTCATAATATTCCAATCTTTTTTCTTTTAATTTTTCTTTATTTTTCTCACGCCATACTTTAATACCATTTATATTTTTTTTATTATATTCTTTAATTTTCTTCTTATTTTCATTTCTCCATTTATTCGCTACTTTCCGTAAACATTTTTTACATTTAGTTCTATAACAATCCCCAATCAAATAACTCTTATCATATGGGAATTCTTCTAATTTTTTTTCTATTTTACAGCACCGGCAAACCCTTTTTAAATTTTTTTCTAAATTTTTTTGGACTTCGGTTTCCATACAAGACACTCCTTTTTAAAATAAATTAAATACCTGCCCTGTAAAGAATTACTTATACCATATTTCCATATCTGTCAATATTTTTAAAATTCATTGGTTATATATATAGTACCCATATTGTAGTGTCATCACCCCTATCATTCCTTTAATTGGGCATTACCCTTTAGTCTGGAAGTAATTCTTTTTCCCCCAGGTGGAGGGCAAAGTGGAGGGGAACCTGTTGATAACTCTTAATTGTATTGTGCATTAAATAGTGTGCTACATAACTATATGATATTATTACTACGTGTTATAACATATGTTATGTCTCCTTGAGGGCATAATAATAGTATAAGTACATGATAGTACATAGTATTATCAATGTCTTAGTATATTATAGAGTAAATCGGGGCAATATAGCAAGTGGAGGGAAGAGGGCAAAATAAGGGGTAAAGTGGAGGGAAAGGGCAAAATAGCACATTGTTGATAACTTGTCGCAAAAATGCGACTCCAGTCGCAAAAATGCGACTCAATCATGGAAATGTAGCACTCACATCTTATCATTGCCTCATAATTATTACGTACAATTGTACTGATATAATATCACTAATAATTACAATTAGTGGGGTATAATTCCCCAGTAGTGGGGTAAAATGCCCCAGTAGCAAAATTATTAGTGGGGTATAATTCCCCAGTAGTGGGGTATAATTCCCCAGTGGTGTATTTGACACAGTAGGTGTGGTATTTTTGACACAGTTGCAAGATGACTGCTATCAGTGGTATATTTGACACAGTAGGTGTGGTGTATTTGACACAGTGAGTTGACACCTTGTAAGTTTTGACACAGCAGGTGTGGTATTTTTGACACAGCAGCAAAAAATCGACACATTATAATAATGATAGCAAATCGCGTTGCAAAAAATCAGCTTGCGAGGTTGGCTCAGGTTGCGCGATCACGGGGAGGGCGGAAACCTACGCGCATAACAGATATATTACATGCAACCTGATTATCGGAGTTATCAACAGACCTGTAATTTTGCATTTATGCTAAGTTATTGATTTTATAGTGTTATTGCTAGTACCTGTGGATAGCCTTGTTAACAACCGCTATCGATGGTTATTTTGCCCCGTTTTGTGGTTATTTTCACAAGCGCATATTATTGGCTAAGTTGCTGATTTATAAATAGTTTTTAAGTTATTAACAGGTTAGAGGTGTGGTTATTTTACCCGCCTGACATGTTTCCGGCACGCCTTATATTCCGTGCCATAATTTATTTTAGCGGTTAAGTTGCTGATTTTATTACACAATTAAAATAATATATATGGGTATAACGCATTGGCATAGCATATGCATTATATAATATCATTATAATCAATCAGCCTGCGGGCGGCCAGTGAGCGCGCCGGGGTGGAAAATAGACAGCCTCCCCTGGGGCGGAAATCAGGGGCGAGCGGAATCAGGCTGCACAACCGGAGCGAGAGAGCCGGAAAACTTAAAATCCTGAGACCTCCAGACCACCGCATGGTGCAATGGATGGGAGGAAAAATGGAAAATTTAAAAAGGCTTTATGAGTTTCTGGTGGCCTCGGCCACCTTTGAGGCACCCCGTGGGTATCACGGGGCAATGGAGTTCCGCCCTGCCCTGGAAATCGGGGAGGGTGGGACTCACTCCCCTGCGGCATTGCAGGGGGACGAGATTGTCCTCTGTGACATTAACGCAGAGGAGCGGGGCTTCGCCCCTTTGGGCGATGCGCTCCGCACGGCGAGGGATCGCCGCGAACAGAGAAACGCCATCGAGACGTTTCTCAAAACATCAGAGGCGGGGAAACGCCTCCGGCGGCAAATCGAAGATCGCCTACGGAAAAGTGTAGGTGATCTTTTGACCACAGCAGCCGCGCTGCGGTATTAATAAGCCACCGCACCGCCGGAGCAATCCGGCACAGCAAGGGCCATACCTACCCCAACAGGGGCAAGGGTGGCCTTTTTTATTGCCTGCGGGTGGCCAGTTAGCGCGCCGGGGCGGAGGGAAGAGACGATGATAGAAGAGAAATATATATGCATTAACGATAGATGTCCATTTCAAGATTTTGGAAGTGAGACAGGGTGCTGTGCTGACCTGTCCACTTGGGAGGACTGCCAAGAGGCAGAGTTTGAGGAGGAGGAAGAAAATGAGAACAGAAACGGAAATTAGAGAAAAGATCAAACAGATTGAAACGGACTATAACCATGTTTTAACCGGGAGTTTTGCTAACATTGTCACAAATGCTCCTAGGGCACTAATGCAACTATCTGCAACAAAATTGTTAGAAGGTCTGTATTTCTCCTTAGGGGAAAATCGGCCAGAATATAAATTTGAGGAGGAGGAGGAGTAGAGACACATAATCAGCGGAAAATATTTAAGCCTGCGGGTGGCCAGTGAGGGCGGAGGACAGGCAGGAAAAGACAGCCTCCCCTGGGGCGGAAATCAGGGGCGAGACGATAAAAGACAGGCATACCATAGGCAACTAATTTTATAACATACCATCAAATTGAAAGGGGAACATACCATGAATAACGCCGACTATCAGAAAAAGGAATTGACGGACTTTATAAACCAAACAAACAGGTATTTTGACACAGTGGCCAATTTTATTGAGCAGTGGGAAGACTCGACAGCAGAGGAGTTATTAACCCAGCTTGAATGGGTTGAAAATGGAATCTATGGTGCGGGGGCTTGCTTTGCATTACAAGCGGTTTTAAAAAACCTTAACAAGCGCACTAATAACAATGCTCGAATTGGTCAAGTTTTCCTCAAGTGCCTATATGGTGCGAAGTTTAGGTATTGGGCAAAATTGCCGGTTACTATGCAGGAGAATCTTAACAAGGCGGTTGAAACGTGGCTTGCTCAGGAAAAGAACTTTGCGCAGGAATTAGCGGCGGCTTGAACATACCAGAGAGCATATCGCATACCATAACACCGCCGGGGCGAAAGGAGAAAAAATGGACGAAAATATTGTCAAACGGTTAAACGGAGAAATCCTGGGGGGGCTTGAGTTCAGCCTGCCGGGCGCAACAGAGCATGCACGGCGCGAGAGCTTTTATTGCGCCCAACTGGACGTTGATTTTTGTCGCAATTGCAGTCTATCAAATTACGGCAAAGATTGCCATAACAACAAGGTGGATTACACAACCGTTTGGGCTGTAAAAAGCAGCAGATAAAGCCTGCGGGCGGCCAATCAGAGCGCCGGGGCGGAGGAGAGGGAGAGTCAAATGACTTACTATTTCCCGGCAGAGTCAGAGGGCATATTAGAGGAAATATCTCTTAAACTAATACGCATGGGCCTATTGGATTTTGAAATAGTTAGGCTGGGCGGAGGCAGTATGTTGGTGATTAATTTGGGAGAAACAAGGTTTTAACAGCCTGCGGGCGGCCACATAGAGCGCCGGGGCGGAGGAAAAGAAAATGATAAAGGAAGTTTTTGAAAGGAACTGGGAGACAAATGGTTTCCGTGCATGGAAAACCAAAAAAGGTATCTGCGTTAAAATATGGAATAAAAATCAGGGAATGTATACAGGTAGGAAAGCTTTATTGCGAGGTTGGCAAACGCTGCCGACAGTGGATAATTGGCAGGTCTATCTGGATACAGCAAAGTATCCGGGATCAAGCTATACCCTAAAAAAGGGACACAAAATCTAAAGGAGATAAAAAAATGCTGAAAAATGGATGGACGGGGAAAATACGGGAACTGAACAAAACTATTGCTTTCCTGGAAAAAATAATCGAGGAGCTAAAAGAGAAAAACAACAAACTGATGGCTTGTCCTCTTTCTGAGCGCGGAATTGCGCTCGCCCCCAGAGACCGGCTAGCAAAAAAGCAGAAGAGGAGAGACAATGAGACACATAATCAGCGGTAATTTTTATTGCAATGACAAAAAAATACATCCTTACACAACTATCCCGATGGTAGAATTGGTTGGCCGGATATTGATGACATCCAGCCAACCCGGAGTTGCGATGAGAACGGTGCTGCAAGCAAATGGATTCCGGGATTTAGACATCCCGGATAACGCAACATTTGCCCGGATTAGACTTGATGAAGAAGGACAAAATTATTTGGTGCTAGTGGCCAAAAAAATAGAAGGAGTGGAAAAGTGAGTGAAAATACAGATTTGGAAGCTTGGACTAAAATGATTACGAAGAGGGTATGTTTGCGCTGCGGGCATACGTGGTGGCCACGGTCGCCGGAGGAACCGCTGGCATGCCCGAACCCGGACTGCCACTCGGTGTACTGGGACAGGCCAAGAAAAAATAAAAAGAAGGAGGAAAAACATGAAAATTGATACTAGAATAACCACAGAAGTGGAAAATGACAGCGTTGCCAACCTCGCGTGCATTATTTTTGGCGCAACCATGATTGCAGTTGCCATCGGGTTGCTCATCGCGGCTATTATTTATTTTTAGGGAGGGAATGATGAAAGAAAGAAAATTATCGGCGAAAGAGCACGCGCTCATCTTCCGGGAGACTTTTTATGACCAGTACGATGATGAGCCAAAATTCACACGGGGAAATATTAAAAACTGGACAGAGGGTGAAGCTAAAACCTTTGTCAAAAACCATCTTGAAACTATGCTGGTAATTAACGGAGTTGGGGAACTCTGGGAGTGTGAGCGTAAAGCAGCACATGATTTAAAAATCAAAATAGGGGAGTTAAAAAAGGAGGAGAAGAAATGATGAACACAAAAACAATCGCGGAAACTAAAATTGAGGGGGATTTGATTTTCCCAGGGAAAATTATTTTCCTTCACGATATTGAAATTTCTGGCAATCTTGATGTTGAAGAGGTAGAGGCTCGAGGCTCGATCTTAGTCAGCGGCTCGTATACTGTCCACGGAAACGATCAGGTCGACGGACACCAAATCGTCGACGGGTGCCAGATCGTTGACGGGGACCAGATCGTTAACGAGTACCAGCACATTGACAGGAGCCAGATCGTCGACGGGAACCAGGACATTTGCGGGATCCAGCACATCAATGGGGAACAGATTGTTGGCAGGAACCAGCACATCAATGGGGAACAGATTGTTGACAGGAGCCAGATCGTTGGCAAGAACCAGATCGTTGACAAGAGCCAACACGTCCGCAGAAACCAGGACATTGGCGGAACCCAACACGTTCACGGGTACCAGATTGTTGACATAAACCAGATCGTTGGCAGAAACCAGTATGTTAACGGGGATCAGAACATCGGCGGGAGGCAGATCGTCTACGGGGAACAGACTATCCACGGGGTTAAATGATAAATATTTGCGACAGGAGGGTTAAAGTATGACTTTAATAACAGCGTTTATCGTGCTGATTGTACTGGTTTTTGTCTGCTGGGAATTGTATAAGGATGACAAAATAGAGTCGGGAAAAAGGAGTGGCAAAATCCAGAAATGTGGCAAAGTCCAGAAATGTGGCAAAATTAATGATTAGCAAAGAAATAATAGGGAGAGAGGAATCTTTCCCCTTTGCGGGAACCTGAAACAGCCACTACAACCGCGTTTTATTTTCCGGGACGCTTCGCAACACTTTACCCTTGCCATTGGGTTGACCTTCCATTTAAACTTGTCCTACAGATTCTTTCGCACCCATAACCTCCTTCTTTTGCAGAATCTGAACGGGTGCGGGACGCAATCAACAGTTCTCACAAGCCAACCCCCTTCTTTTCGCTGTTTGCCACGTTTTCCCGGGGGAGTCCTTACCGTCTACCAGCCCTTCAGGATTATACACCGGCAAATGGCTCTTAGAGGGTAGTAGAGGGCAAATTTTTCGATTCCCGGAGGTCACCCAGATCCTTTTTACACGGGCGGAAATTAAAAAGAGGACAAAGTTGAAATGGCTCAGGGTGAAATCGGGATCACATACGATTCAGGAATAGCCAAATTTTGTTGTAGGATGCTCTCAGTTGAATTTTGTAGGGCATGGTGTACCAATCTAAACAACCTCCAGCTATTCTGTCAGCAGGGAAGCGTTTGACCTCCAGTTATTCTGCCAGCAGGGAAGTCCATCACCAGCAAACCGCGTCCTTCCACCAAAATGGCAGGTAACTGGGTTTTTGCAGATATACCCGGTTGAATTGTGCATCTAATATCCATGTCTCACAGAAGTCATCTTTACTTCTCATTCCGCGTCCAGTCGCTTGCAATACCGTTGTCAGCATGGTTGCCGCATACCACTCGGAACCCAGCTTAGAACCATAAACTCTGGCGGCAGTTATTTTTTCAGCAAGGCTAAGAAACGGCGCTTTAGCAATTATAATAAACCTGCATAAATCCATTTCCATGCTAACTCCACGCGCCATCGAAGGGGAAATTAATACCAGCGGGTCTTTGGATGCCATGAAGAAATCAAGTTTATCCTGGCGATTGGCTGAATCGTGGATAATTAACCTGTCTGAATCGATACCACAGTAAATTTCGTTGGCCAATTTAAAGTTTACCGCATGAATTAAGCCTTTTTCAGCGGGATGACTTTTTATTATTTCATCAATCCGGGAAATTAACTTTGGCGTTTCTTCTGCCATTGTTTTGCTGGTAAGGTTTGCTGCTTCTTCAATGTGGATTGGTCTCCTGCTAACAGGGAAGGTTGAGGGCAGGACTTTATAATCAATTTCGTCCAAGGGAATGCCCAGACGTTTGCACTCAATGTTGATGGGAAGAAAGCTGGCAGACATCAAAAGCCATTTGTTGCTATGCCGCCACATGAACTGATTGGCTATTTCCTCATTGAGCCACAGGGGACGAAAAACATAACGTCCTTCCTGGGAATCATCATAGAGCCAGGTTTCGTCCACATTTTTGATGAACAATTTTATTTTTTCCATCATGCGGACAATACCGGTACGGTCTTTTAGAGTCCTGATATTGTCATGGGTAAGGGGAGCGTAAAAGTGGGCGACACGGATATCCAGACTTTTTTTGATTTCACTGGCGCGTTCCATGGCTAATTCGGCAAACCGTTTCCAGGAGGACAATAGTTTTTCTTTGTCTTTGGAGGTGTGTTTGAGGTCCTCTATTTCGTTTTTTAGTCCAAGTCTGCCTAGTCCATAGGAAGTAAAAGTCAGGGTAACAAAATTTACCAGAGTATTTTCTATGGAGTCGGCTTCATCGAGCACATTGAAATTTTTGGCTGGATTTTCGAGAACAGAAAATTTTCCAACGTAGTTACATTCGGAAAGCAGATAATCGTAGTTCAGGATCCGCAGGCGGGAAGTAAGCACCCTGGATTTCTGGATTTCATAAGAACATTTGTTTTTTTTATACTCACAAGGCAGGGAGGAGGTATGGAAACATTCCGCGCAGGTCAGGGCCGGGTTATGGGCGCAGGAGTAGTTGGCGCGACCGAATAAACTTTTGGCCTCGGGAAAGTCTTTGGTTATCTGATGTTGGAGAGTTTTGGAATGGACGGAATAGTTAGCGCCGTTTTTACATATAGCGGAAATAAGGCCGACGAGGGATTTTCCGGATCCGCAGGGAGCCTCCAGAAATATAAACTTCTTGTCACTTTCCAAAACATATTCGATTGCTTCTTTCTGGTACTGCCGGAACGGGGAGCTTCTGTAATGACTCAACTTATTTTTGGCTGCTTCGATTTGCGCTGCAAAATTCATGTTCTTTTTCCTTTTCTGTTTCCTTTGTGGTGTGTTTTTCTTTCTCTGGCGGATGAGCCGCCCGCCATTCCCACAAGTATTCTGAGAGGGCTTTCAATCTAGCCGTCCGCCATTCGCGCAAGGATTCTTTAACGGCTTCCGGATGAGTTGTCCGCCATTCCCACGAGGATTCTTTAAAGACTGACGGATGAGCCGCCCGCCATTGGCGCGAGTATTCTGAGAGGGCTTCCAATTCAGCCGCCCGCCGCTTTTTCGCGGCAGTTTTCCTCCAGTCAACTTTCCCGTTAACAAAAACGTAGTGAATAATTTTTTCTTTCATACAATTTCACCCAGATTATTTTTCTGCCATTTGCGCCAAGCCGCTTCTGCTTTTTCCGGACGTTTCTTGTAAAACCTGTAAAAATATTCTCTGACTTTTTCAGGGTGAGCCTGCTACCATCGTTTTGCAGATTCTTTTACTTTTTCCGGGTTATTCTTTCGCCATTGTTTTGCAGATTCTTTTACTTTTTCCGGGTTATTCTTTTGCCATTGTTTTACAGATTCTAAAACTTTTTCCGGGTTATTCTTTTGCCACCTTCGCGAGTAGTCTTTTACTTTTTCCGGGTTATTCTTTTGCCATTGTTTTACAAATTCTTTTACTTTTTCCGGGTTATTCTTTCGCCATTGTTTTGCAGATTCTTTTACTTTTTCCGGGTTATTCTTTCGCCATTGTTTTACAGATTCTTTTACTTTTTCCGGGTTATTCTTTTGCCACCGTTTTGTATACTCTCTGACTTTTTCCAGATGAGCCTGCCACCTTCGCGCGTACTCTAAAACTTTTTCCGGGTTGGCACTCCTGCCATCGATAAAAATGTAATCAATAATTTTTTCTTTCATAGCTTCCCTCCTTTTTATAATACTTAATACTTAATACTTAATACTTAATACTTATATAAAGAGAAAAAAGGGGCGCACGCATACGCGCGATAGTTTCGCTTCCCAAAATTTGGGAAGTCATACTCAGCCACTCACTTTCTCTATATACGGAAAAACCCCAGTTTTTCCCAACACATAGAGCATTTATTTTTTCAAGATGGGCGTTTTTTGAAGTCGTCAAAAACTTAATCATATTCAGTACTTAGATAACACCTTGATTTTATTCACTTTGGTCATTTTACTTAATTATATTCAGCACTTCAAAATACCACTTTTTGGGTATGAGTGGGGCTTCCTAAATTTTAGGAAGATAAACTCACGGAACTCAACACTCATCTTTTTTTTGCTAATTTAAATGATATTATATAGTTACATTTAACAGAACCAAAAATTTGACTCATTTTACCCCTTTTTCAGGCCTTTTTTGCCTTTTTTTACCCCTTTTCCCGGCTCTTTTTACCCTGTTTTTCGACCTTTTTTCGACCTCTCCCTGATTTTCGGCTCTTTTTTTACCCCTTTTTTACCCCTTTTTCAGGCTTTTTTCAGGCTTTTTTCAGGCTTTTTTTCTTAATTTCCAGTCCTGTTTACCCTCAGTTTACCCTCAGTTTACCCTCAGTTTACCCTTCAGTTCCCTGATTTCAGCCCCTGTTTTATCTCTTTTCAGGCCTTTCATGAGTGGGGCTTCCTAAATTTTAGGAATCTGGACTCAACACTCATGTTTTTTTGCTGATTTAAATGATATTATATAGTTATAGCTGGCAAAAACTCTATTTTCCCCACTTTGAGACTCTTAGGAAGTGACACTCATTACACTCATCTTTCTGGTTCCCGGCTTTCCTCGTTTTTGTGAAGTTCCCATTCTTTTAACTTCAATCTATCCGTATACTTGTGACGTATACGGTCTTTAGCTTTTGTCAGTTCTCCACCCTGGTCTAAACGGTTAATCATGTCCTTAATATCGTTTTTAAGCTTATCCGAAGGGAAGCAATTTATCCATTTTTTGACCTTTTCATCGGCTTCATCCTGGGAAATTATACCGGCTACTACTTTATTCATATAGTCTTTATATCGCAAAAGCACTTGATTCTTCCATTCATCAATCTTGTCTTCTTCATAGATTTGAGCCATTATCGGGGTAAATATATCCTCTAATTTTTGACCCGATTCCAGATGTTCTATTTTCAACCATTCGAGTCCAATTGTATAAATTCTACGATCTAAATGTGAACGTGTTCTGTATACTTTTGAATGCTCAAATATTTGCTGGGCTATCTCATTTTGCGTAAGATAAATTTGAGTCTGGAGACGGTGAGTAGCGCCTTTTGCTCCAGTCATAGGAGGAAATTTTACTTTTGAAACAAGGTCGACCAATTGATTCCACGTCGTCTTGTTATTGTTCTTTTTGATGTCCTGGAACAGGACGGTTTTCTCTTTTTTAGTGAGTTTTTCAGGTTCACCCGAATCATTTAAACGATAGATTTCCTGGGATATTTTTTCTTTCAAGACTAAACCTCCTTCATAACGTTGTAATATTTTATCATATGATCCACCATCCAGCGTACTATTTGATCCTTGTCTTTTTGAAAATAGACGTGGATTCCGTAACGGATTTCAAAGCTAACAATAGCTGCCCTGATACATTCAGGATGGATTTTTGTAAATTGCTGGTGTTGGTAAACTTCAGACTCACGTTCCTGTATACACAATCCTACCCATCCACCCGCAGTAATCATAGCCTTAAATCTCTCCATTTTAGGCTTTGTTTTAGTTATCTGTTCACTCGAGCAATACGGGAATATATCACCCATAAACTTGCGTTCTATGGCGAAATTAGGGAAACCACGAATACCATAGTCACCATTTTTTAATGTATCGCGGACAATAACCAAACCTTTTGGTGGTTTTTTTAGAAGAGGGCTTTCCTGCTCTCTTGTGTCGACGATTACCACCAAACCATCAGGAATTGGAGTTTGTTTAAGATGGTAAGATTTTAAATAGTTGCTATTTTCTTTAGGAGACTCTCTCAATTTCTTCGCACCTCATATGCACTTGCTTCTTTGACATTTTAAATATCTTCACTCTAGCCTCATGCTATCGCAAAACATTCCACAATCTTCCGTAATTTCCTTTTTGTGATTGCCGCTTTTTGGGTTTAATTCATCCAAGTAAAGATTTACGCTGTTATCTTTTCCGGCTGGCAAATTTTTATTTGGACGATCTTTTTTAAGACAAGTTTTTCCTATTTTTCGTTCCATTTCTGCTCTTTTCTTAAAAACATCAGGGAAATCAACTCGTATTTTATTCCAATATCCTTTCCCGCCCTTAACACAGCCAATGCAGTTGTTATTGTGATACCCCAAGTCATACATTTGCGGTCTTTTAATACCAGACGCTTTCAATATTTCGTGTGCTTGCACTTTTGTTATATTTTTATCCATAAGAGGGAATATGTGATTTTGGTCAGGCATACTTTTTATTATTCCGTCGCGCCTTATAGTTTCAAGGCAGTCCAAGCCCCAAATGTAAGTTATTTTATCATCATAATTTTGTTCATATTCCCACTGGACACGGATTTTCTTTTTTAATCGCAAGGAACAGGCCGCACCATGTGCTCCGTTAATGTACCCCTTACCACCGGCTGACAAACACGCATTTTCAACAGATTTATAAGGGGAAGAAAGAATTAATATTTCTTTTTCAAACCATTTCTCGCAATCTTTTACAAAACGTAGGCTATCGGGATGTTGGTCGGCAATGTCGATGTAAATTATTTTATCTATTTTTTGATACATTGGCTCGATAATATATATTTTTGTGCCAACTGCGCTTGATACCCCTGCGGAAAACCACGAAACAATCATTTTAGCCCCCAAATTATTGCAAAGAAAAGGATAATTAAACATAATTTTATGAATATTCTTTTACGATAAGATAATTTATAAACCCTATAATTATATGTGGATTCATAATTATTTGGACACAATAACTCATAACTAAATAATTCCATCTGTCCCTCCAGAGACGATCTTTGTTAGCCGCATTTTCTTAGTTCCTTCCTTCTGTTTTTACTCATCTTCGCACCTCAGTTCCTGTTTTCGTTTTTTCAGTTTCCTAGCTTTCTGGCAAGCGGGACAAGAGCCGTGGTTGCGGCACGTCCTGTCTACCGCTTTTGCTCCCCGGTACGGTTTGCGCCTGTCTTTGCGGTTCGGATAGTCGTTGTCGAAACTCACACGTTGTCCTCCAAAAATTCCTTTAGCAACTCAGCAGCTTCTTTTATTTTGCGTGCCTCCAAAGTGCAGTAGTACTCGCTTTTTGGCGAGCTCATTTCAACCTCCAGTATTTTCAGTTTTTTGTATATTTTTTTAACTCTGTCTACTGTTTTCACAATTTTTCTCCTTTTTACGGCAAAGTGCACGTTTGAAATAATGCTGTTGTGTCTTGAAAACATCTTGCTCCGGACATTGATAAAAACATCCCTTATTCCAGCAAATTCCTTGCATGGTTGATACAGTAAGAAATTTTATGTAATTTTTGCACTGCTTACAGGACATCGATTTACATCCCGTATAGTTACTCATGATTTTTCACCCGTGAAATAAATTTCCTCAACCTTATTCCTGCACATGATTCCTACCTCAGTCCCGCCGTTACGCTTGGTCGGTTGCCGTCTCCGTTTCTTTAATGCATTCAGGACACTTTATTCCTGTTTCCGCAAGTCCTACAACTTCATATTGATTACTGTTGTCATGGCGCAATATCATTTTAGCATATTTCATACACACAGCGCCCACTCTTTCGTCACAATCCGCAGTACATTCTTTGATTTTCATGTGAATCTCCTCTCTTTCAATAATTAGCCTTCTACATTTCCCATCCCGGCCTTGCGTTTAGATAGTCTCATGTGTTTTAGCAAATGGGTCATTTTCCTTTCCGTAATTCTATCTTCCTTCACTAATTATTTCTCCTTTATAATAAACTTCTCTAACTGCCCCTCCGCATACAATTCCTACCTCAGTCCCGCCGTTACGCTTGGACATCTCA
Organism: Nitrosotalea sp.; assembly: GCA_023251795.1. Lineage (GTDB taxonomy): Archaea > Thermoproteota > Nitrososphaeria > Nitrososphaerales > Nitrosopumilaceae > UBA8516. Next base: position 43,072 of record JAHEYD010000005.1, read on the forward strand.
ATCGCGTTGAACTGGCAGTGGTCAATATCCTTGTAACCGCGCGTGTCTGTCGGATACCAGCGACCATCTGCTTTCACCGCAGTATAATATTTACTGTCTCTCATTCAAGTGTTCCTGCGCAGACAAACCCACTCCCAAATGGGAAAAATAACTTTTCAGGAATTTCGCTGTTGCTTTTATTCTTTCCTCTTTCGTCTTTTCGATTTCGATTTCATTCTTTCTTGTTGCAGCTTGCTCCTGCCGTTCTTCTCTTATACCTCTTCTTCTTGCATCTCCCATTTTATATCCTCCTGTTCTTTTTTTATGATTTCATTATAATTTGCTGCTGCAACTTCCCTGAATGTTAATTCCTTCATTTTCCCTCGTCTCTAAAAATCCTTCACCTTTTATAGGCTGCTGGGCGACACCATTTCCTTTGTAGATCTTTCCATTCTTTAGACCATTCCGTTTTCCCCGTACTCTTATATAATTGTGCAAATGGTAAAAATCCCATTTCGTAAATTCTGTTTAATCTATTTTCTGCGGTACTAATTGTTTCTCCGTTAAATCCGACAAGAACATAACAACGCTTTTTAGATGTCGAATAATGAGCGATAAGACCTGCAACATTAGATAGATATTTTTCTTGTTGCAGCGAATCACACGCAAACCATAGAGATTTTATTTTTAATTTATCAAATTGATCAACATGCCATTTGGTTAAAAGTTTTGCGTCTAAACCGCCGTTAAAAGAAACTGGCTTTTTTTGAGATGACAGCATTTTGAAAACTTTCAACTGATGTTCCTGGGAGCAAGCTAGCAAATTATTGTCCTGCACTATCCATCCATTTTTTATTTCCAACTCTCTTAATTTTCCTTCTCGCGGAGGAACTAAACAAAACGGGCAATTATAGGGACAACCTCTTGATGTTATTGTAACACCATTTTTTATAAAAAATCCGGGCGTAAACTCTCCCCCGGGATCGCCAAATGCGGGTCCTCCAAGTTGGACATCAGAATAATAATCACGCCATGCTCTATATAATCTTTCCCCTTCTTTAATATCCCAAGTAAATGCAACTGAAATTTTAACTGGTATAGTTTTATCCGTTGGACAGAATAAAGACGGGTCGCCTATAAAAACGAACTCGTCATCGGGAGTCCAGTTTGTTTTTCTCGGAAAGACACGGATTTCATTGACTTTGCACATCTACCTCATTCCTAATTTAAGCATCTTCAAGCAGAGCGGTACATCAACTTTGCTCATTTTACATTTCCCATCCTCGGCTTTGTACTCGCAAACCTGCTCATGATTCTTGCTGGTTGCTGGTGTGAAATTCAGGCATTCTTCTTCCTGCGTTATTGTTTGCGCCATACACTTTCCCCGACGGGAGTAGTTTATTTTATTTTGTTTCTTCATTGCCATTCTGCTTGTATTTCCGTGCCGCATACGGGGCAATCCTGCGGACATTTTTTCTCATCAACCGGGACATTTGCTTTGCATATAGGACACCATAAAACAGTTAACAAGCCGTTGCGCTCAGGCTGCGCTGGCTTTTCCGGTTTATTCATTCCTGTTCCTCCACCTATGTCACGTTTATCTATCATTGTTCGTTGCTCATTTATCTTCGTACTGGCTGTATTGCCAGTGGGATTGGCATGAGAGCCTGCGTGCCTATTACCAAACTTCCAGCCCGGCGTGAAATCGCATTCCCCAGACACCAGCATGTATTTGCAGCAATTATATGTAAGCTCAACCAGCTTGAAATTTACGCACTTGTGCCGGTCATCGATGTGCGCGCAACAATAGCCATGCATGTCTCGGTAGTTTTTCCGGGTTGTTTTCATTACTCCACTCTCAATTTTTCCTGTGACCTTGATGGCCGGTCGGGAAAAACACTCACCAATCAGTGGTCGGGTCTTCATTGTCTTCTCCTTCCTCTGACTCTTCTATTCTTTGCTTAATTATTTTTGCATTACCCTGAGGATATTTTATAGGCTCGGCCGGTTTGCCATCAACGGTCACAATGTTTCCTTCCTCAATGACGATACCTACTTTGGAATCAGAACCTACGGATTCGTACCAAAGCTGATAATTTTTGTCCTTGACTGCTTTGGAAATAATAGCACGGTTTTTAACATCCAACAAACTTCCATCTTTGATTCTGAGTACTTTTAGTTTCGGATTAAGCGCCATGGAGATGGATAAAGAAATCATTAATTTTTCTCCATCGCTGGCCTGGTCAAGGGGTATATCATTATAAAGGAGCTCGCCATCGTTAAAACTTAAGCCGGGAACCGGAATAGACGCCTTTTCTAATAATTTCTTGCGGGTTGATATGGTTTCATCGATACGTCTAGTCAATCCCTCATAATTATCAACAGCAGCATCAGCTTCCAGTTTGATTCTGGCTTTTTCCTTATTATCACGGATATGGGAGTTTGTGGTTTCCAGTGTAGACATGGAATCCTCAATCGGAGTAGTATCAATTTTAACCAGAGTAGATATTTTTTCTTTGTTGGCCTGGTAGACAAGTTTGGCGTTTCCAACCTTCAGGCGTAAATCAGCCAATTCCTTTTCCAGTTCATTTATTTTTGCAGCATCTTCCATAGCGCCGGACTTTATTTTATCATTATTAACTATAAAACTATCAATGTCGTTGTTGGTTTTAATAGCATCCTGGAGTTGTTTTGAGATAGACAGAATACTTATTTCTTCTTTATCTTTTACGTCCTTCCATTCCGGCATTTCTTTGTGTCGGGCAACCAATTGGTCTTTCTGTCTGCCAACCAGTAATCGTTCTTCCCTGAGGTCCTTTTCTTTTTTATCCAAGGAGCTTGTATCCACTCCGATAAGGTTGAGGAAAATTTCCCGCTGCTTTTTTTTATCGTTATTCATAAAGTCCAGAGGGTCGAAACTGATATTCCCCACTATTTTATCCAGAAGTTTTTGAGGCGATGATTGCACTGCTCCTTCTTTGCTGCGAATTTGGAGAGTGGTGTTGTTTTGACTAAATGACCGGATAACCATGTAATCTCCCAGATCCAGTATGATTTTACCCCTGTCCTCACCATGCTTAATTGGTTCTTCCGGTATTTCACGGCCACCCTTCAGCGCCATGGTGATACAGTCTAAAACTGAGCTTTTCCCGGCTCCATTTGCTCCGGTAATAAACACGATATCATCTTTGGGTGTAATGTCGATGGCGGTTAGTTTTTTAATGTTTTCAGCTCGTAGATTCAAAATACGCATAATAAAATCTCCTTTTCTTTTTAATTTTATTTTTTCTTAATCTTTTCTGATTTATAGCCGGATGGTGACTATTGACGTGAACATATTCCCCAATATACAAGCGTCAATGATTTTTCACCCTCCGGCTGGTAAAATTATGGTGTTTATTTTTATAACTTTTCTTCTTTGACTAACTCAGCTACTTCCGTCTCATTTTTCTTAATTTGGTCGTTAATTTCTTTATTGTAATTTTTCTTTTCCAATTTAAGATCAATAATAAGGCGGGTCAGTTCCAGTAATCGTTTTTCATTTTCATTTTCATTTTCCAAGTGTTGTTTCCTCCTGTGTCATTCACTCACTCATTAAGCTTTGTGCATAGCCGAGGCGTTTGGCGGGCGCGGGGGGCGCGGCGAAGCCGGCCATCGGCCCCCATCGCATATCCCGCCGGGTTACGCCGTTCGGCTGTGTGCAAAGCGGTTAATATTTAAAAAATCCAACATCCTATCAACATCCTATCAACATCCTATCAACATCTTACCAACCATCACCAGTTCCAGAAACATCACTCTTAACTGCTTCTGTTTCTTTCTTATCGTTTTTCTTATCTTCTTTCTTTCCGTCTTTCTTCCCGGCCATAAGTTCTTTATATTTGGCGTAAGAAGCAACAGAAATAACTTTGGAAAAACCGGCTTTATCCAACCGTGACTCAATCATAAAAGTTTTTCCCGGAAGACGGGTTTTAACGCCATCCATAATTTTACTTGCAAATACCGTTTCATCACCGGGAAACTTTTCACAGATTGTTTTCCAAAGTCCGGCTGCGTCTAAAATAGTGGCCATTAAATCACCACCATTGGCTTCGAACGCTGTGCAACCTACAATTCCACCATTGGCCGGGTCATCATCATTCTTGACCTTCATTGGAATTTTCCATGCTTTGCAGTCTTTATCGTCCCGATAAATTTCACCGTTTTTACTTTTAACATAATCAATTCCGTCCTGAATTTCAATTTCATGCCAACCGTCCGGCACGACTATTCCTGTAAACGTTTTTCCATCACAAGCTTGTTCTTTCACTATTAACCTCCTGTTTTTGTTATGTTTTTGTTATGTTATTATTAATTATTACGTTAACTTCTTCCCACCCGTTTCAGCGCGTGCATGTTCGATTTCGTTTCCTTGAATGATTTACAAAAATCCTGGATTCCAATCTGTTCATTGGCATAAAACGCATTCACGGCAGCTTCAATTTCATTTTCATCTCCCTGGACATCAAATGATACTCTGACATCACTGGGGTTATCCCTGCATACCCAGGGAACTACTGTGAACCCTTTTAACTTCAGAAAAGCAACCAGCAAAGTGTCCTCATAACTGGTTGTCGGGCTTTTATCACCCATTACATCACCTCCTTGTTTATTTTCCGGCTCCAGTTTGGATATATTGTGCCACATCACCACCTCCTTTGTTTAACTACTGTTTAACTACTATTTCACCCTTGAGTGAATAAATTAATTTTCTTGATTAACTCAATTACATCATAATTTTCTGTATCGGAGACATTCATCGCCATCTCTGATACAGAAATACCGTTTAATTGACGGCACCCATTCGTTACGGATTCTTCCAACCCGGCTATTAATCTCCTGCCAAGTTTATTGTCTTCCGGTGGCAGCTTTTTAATAACACATAATGAATTAATAAACTCAATAGAATGAATTTCTGCAAGAGTCGAATCATCAAGTTCTAACTCGTATTTTTTTATAAACTCTTTATACAAATTTACTCTCGGCTTTTCATTTCTCCAGTGTTCATAATTTACTATGTCAACCAGGCGTTTAAAAAAGGAAATACTGGAAAAAGGATTGTATAATCCGCCTTCAAAATCATTCCAATAACTGCAATGAAGATCTTCTACGATATAGATTCCGGCAGATTCAAGACAAGGGAAATATTTGGAGAACGAGCGTATTATATCACCGGATTTATGCGACGCATCATCAATGATAATATCGAATCGGGAAGCACACTGAATAATTCTTTTTTGACAATCAAGCAAATTTGCGTCTCCCGCAATAACTACAATACGATTGTCTTCATATCGCAATTGTGCACACTTAGAATCTATATCACAACCAATTATAACTTTCGCATTACCAAAATATTTAGCCCATATTTCTAATGATCCACCATTTTGAATACCTATTTCGAACAATCGAACATCTTTGTTTTTATAAGGTAAAAATAGACGATCAAACTCAGCAAGATATAATGTCCATTTATCGGATATTTTACCCTTATGCTCTTGGTACAACTGTTTAATTTCCATTTTCACTCTCCAGACCGGCCATGTGCGTGGTTTAGCATTTTTTTTACGTTAAACGGTTTTCTTCGCACTCCGCCATCTAAACTTATCCCAGTCCATTTGCTTAAAAAACTTCCATCATCTTCAAATGAAACCAGCGGGGGATACTTTACCTGATTATCAATAATATTTCGTTCCACCAGGCCGATGAAATCAAAAAATCCTTTCATGTCCCTCGGGAATTCCTTCCCTGCCAGAGCCGGAGCGCATGATAATTCGCGGTTCCATTTCGGGGAATCCTGTGTTCTGGCGGTAACAATAACATCAATTCCGGCGATGGTAAGTTGTTCGAATCCTTTCATCAGCCGTGTCATTTGTTTACTCATAACGCCATACATTTCAGGAGTTCCTTTAACTCTCACGGTCATGTCTTTTCCATCCCTGTCATTCTTTTTATCCCGAGAATCGTAATTCTCTGCCAGTATTTCATCGGAAAGATGCACATTCATTACATGCGTCAAACCATCAAAAAGCACAGTTTTAATCTTTCCAAAGTTCCTTAAGTCGTAGACAATTTCCAACAAATCATTCCATCCTTCATAATACCCAACCTTTAATTTAATATCCGGTCGGTTGACGGCTTTTACTGTCAGATCAATCTGCCCGCGTTCAGCCACTATCCAGAAAATAGGGTCTTGTGCTGTTTGAATTACAGTTGCTGATTTACCGACGCCTGAATCTCCATAGATTAAGATAAAATTACCACGGTCATCTTTTTTTGTTGTTTCCGGTTTGTAGATGTCTATTTTCAATTTTCATTTCCTCCTATTTATTTTTGATAAGTTCCTTGCCTTTATTCGTAAGTCTTCTTTTGATTTCGATTTCTAAAAATTCAGGGGCTTCAGTCCCTGTCTTAACATAAAACCCTCCCGTAATTTCATCACCGACTTTACCAAAAACATAGTGGTCTGTAGTGGCTTCATACGCAACAAATTTGCCATCGTCATCATAAATTGATTTGTATATTGTCTGGTCGTAGATTGATTTAATTTTCACTTTTCCTCCTTCGTAAATTCACGTTCTGTCCATTTCACACTCGGCCCCGTGTAGTCCGGGCATTGAGTTAACTTATTATGATATTTCAACCCGTGTCCACATAGGGAACATTTCGGCTCCTTGTCGTCCAATTCCCTTGCCTCCCGATGGTATTGTTCAACCATCTTTTCCCGCGCATATTCATTCATTGGTTTGAAACCTTGGCGGAACAGGTTGTCCTATTAAATCGATGATTTCATATTTACTTTCATCATCAAGTTTTCTCTTAAGGTCATACCGAAGCCAGCCAAAAGAAGAAGAGTGATGTCGTCCAATGATTGAGCCATCTTCTCTAACCAGACGTCCGTCACAAGCACCCATATATTCAATTCCAATATCCGGGCAATCTTGTATACGGGCGGCCCTTTTATCTGCATAGTCGCAGACCATGTAAACTTTTTCCTTTTTCATTTTTTCCCTCCAACACTTACGAATGACGGGTCTAATGGCATGATAAAGCCGTCTCCACCGTCGAAAATAAAATGCCCGGGGTCAAGGTCTTTTGCTTCCGCTAAAACGCAATTCGGCAACTTCTTAAGCATTAATAGATATTTATTATTGTACAATCTTCCGCTTACCGTGGAGTTTCCATATTTATATATTTTTCCCTCGCCTTTACATCTCTTGCATATTTTCGGTTCTCTCTTATCTTCTGTCTTATCTCCTATATGAAAACCACTACCGTCGCATGTTTCACAATCACATTCGTATTCATTGTAATGGTTACTAAAATAGACTACTCCTTCTCCATTACATTCAGGGCAAGGATTCACATTCCCTGTTCCGAAGCACCAGGTACAAACGTTTGATTCCGGTTCGGGAATTTCAGGAATAGGAAAATAAGAATCTCCCTCGTGAACGTGTTTACTCCATAAACTATCGACATTCGGTTTATTAATTATTTGTTCCTCTACGCCCTCAATTTGCGCAACTCTAATAATCAGGACACCATCCGTAGCGTAAGAAAAACCGCCCTTTGAAAAAGGTTTGGAAATAATATCTTCCTCGCCGCAATATTTCTGTAAATCTTCTTTTGTCATTTTCCATTTTCCTCCTTAATTCTATATTCCATTATTTCTATAATATTTTTCACAGCTTCCATTGGGGTTAGAAACTCGTCACTGGATACACCTTTACCGTAGTTAAATTATTACCTGCAATATAGGCTTTAAAATATATCTCTTCCTTCCCTGAATCTCTTGTCATTATAAAACTCCTATCTTCGGAAAATTTATTGTCTGCTTTCATTAAGAAGTTATACACCGCATTGAAATCGTCCATGTTAATCATTTTGTGACCTCCGTCTTTTTAATCTTTTTAACAATTTCAGGTTTGCCGCAACAAGCCGATTTATGCGGTCTTGCATCAATCTATATTCTTCTGCCTCACCTTGTGGATTAATTGTATCCATTAAACCTCGGTAAAAATTTCTAGCAGTGTTTTTCTGGTACATGAGGTTCATCAGTTCAAGAATATTTTCTCCTAACTGCCGCCCTTCTTTTTCTGCACGAGATATTTTCTTAGTGACTTCTTCCCTCATTTACCCTCCTCAGCCTCACTCAGGCTTTCCTGTACACATATCTTTTATCCAATTACCCCGGCAATCTAAATGAAAACTTAGTTTAGACACATTAAAATATAGTAATCGTCCTGACCAGTATTTGTCAAAACTAAATTCATTCCATCTTTGCCATGTATGAAAATACAAGTGAACCTTGCCAAATAAATATCTTTTAATTTTCATTTCTCCACCTTCATTAAAATCGTCCATGTTAATCATTTTAGGCATCCTTTTCGTTTTAACTTTTTTGCAGGGCACCCATGATCATTCCGGTGGCTGCAAGAAAAATAGTTGTCGGTGCTGGTCATACTGCCCTCTGTCTTATTGTAAGTCCTATGTTGATATTTATGCGGAGAGAAACAGGTGTAAAAAGGGCAATCGCTCTCACTTACATCCACTGTTATCTTCCTACCGCATTGCTTTACTGTTACAATCATTTGCAGCCCTCCGTTGCTATATTCACTTTTCTGCCCTGATAGAAAACCACCGGCTCGCCTTGCCGGTAGTCAACCACGGACGACGCCGGACATGATTTTAAGTTCTCGTAGATTACTTCATTCCGAGAATCCAGTTTTGTCTCGACCGCCGCCAAGATGATGATGGCAAAAATTAAAATTACGCTTACGGCGACGATAAGAACGGAATAAAATTTATCCTTGTCTCTGCTAGTTTTTTGTTTTCTGTATTCACTTAGATAATTCATTTATTAATTTCCTCTTCTTCTAGCAACAAGTATAATCCATACTTAAGTATTTTTATTAACGTTTCTTTTGCAATGTCTGAGGCGGCAGCAGCAGCCTTAGCAGCAGCAGCAGCATTAGCAGCGGTAGCGCGGGCAGCATAGGCAGTAGCATTACCTACAGCAGCATTAGCAGTATTAGCAGCATTAGCAGCATAGGCGGCAGCATAGGCGGCAGTATTAACAGCATAGGCGGCAGTATTAACAGCATAGGCAGCACTAGCAGTAACAGCATAGGCGGCATTAGCAGCATTACTATTATCATTGTCATCATAAGCATTTAGATTATCTGCCCATTTTCTCCAAATAGTTGCTTGCTCAGGATGTTTATCTTGCCACAGAGGAAAAACTAATAATGCGGCAAAGAGAGCATATTTTTTATTTTGCTCAGCAGTCATAATTTTTGTGATTATCCAATTTGCTTGGCTTGGATTACGTTCAATATTACGCTTAATGGTAGCAATGGTTTCGTGGTTTACTTCTTTTTCCCAATCAATAATACCTGATCGACAAGCTCTTTTTTCTTCTAACCACTCCTTAGTAATTTCTTTTATCATTTAATCCTCCTTTTTCCTCACCATTTTCCAATTACTTTTTCCCTAATTGTGTAATTGTCCTCACTCATATTTCCATTCCTGCAAATTGGCGTCATATCACAAGCGATTCCAGGGAGGATAGAATTACATACCCTGTCATTTCGGTACCACCCGTCCAGCCACCTTGTATTGTAAATTTCCCTGAATACATGGATAAACCGGCTTTTTAATTCTTCAAGGTTAAATTCACTCCGGTAATATTTTTTTCCGTACTTATGGGTTTTGATATCATATCCCAGAAAATAATGAGTCGGCCTGCTGATGACATCCTGATAAACCCGTTCTCCATAAGCCTCAACACTTTCATCCTTATTCTTACCCGTGGATTTGAGGTCGGGGGTTCGGACTATTTCCATAATGCAGTATTCTAATGATGGATCGGCCAGAAAATACACTCCAACCTGTGACTGGATAAAATACACATCTTCATAGTTGAGTGGCCTGCCGGATAGTTTATTTTCCACAAAGTAGGTTGAATATTTGCGGTCATAAAAACCATTGACTAGCATTTCAACTGGAGATTTGTCACCCCAGACCATATCAAAGGGGATAGTTAAATCAATTTTGGCCTGCAAGTTTCCGTTGGGTTCAGTAACGATTTCTAACTCTTTATATGCTCGATAAATAGCCCGTACAATAGTTACATCCTTTATGTCCATTTCGTATTCAGTGATGGTTGCATTAATATCATAGATTTTTTGACCGGATAACAGGTTTTGGAGAACTCTATCCCAAAGCATACCCTTTTTTAATGGTGAGGATAATTTCGGTTTGTTGATTTGGATTCCCCTGATGGCCTTGAGATAGTAAAGATGGTGGCAGGTGAGATAATCAGATACCGATGAATAAGATAAAGGGATGATTCGCTTACAGTCAGCAAGACATCTATACAATTCCTTCTTCTTGCAGTATCCGCATACTTTCTCATTTTCCGCCTGATCGTAGTATTGGCAGGTATCGCGATGGAAGTCTGGGGTGAATTGGTTACATAATGAAGCATTGAAATCATCGATAGGGGACATAATAAAATAACTCCTTTCTGTTTCGTGTTCTGTTTCGTGTTCCGGTTCCGGGTTTGCGGTTAATTGACACTCTGCTACCCTGACCATTCAATTGACCAATCATTCCACCGGAATGTTTACACAGCCGGTGAATTTACCGTTATGCGTAAATCCCATATCCTAAAACGTTCTCCTCAAAACTTTCCTCTCGGCCCCTCCATGTTCCTATAATATGGTTTTTAGTTAAATAACTAAACATGGCATTTGTAGCAATTTTACAGTAATAATTAAACTCATTGCCTTCTTGCCTGAGCCCAGACGTTTCAAATATCCGAAGAAGCCCCTCTTGTATTAAATCATTTTTCAAGGTCATTGAATATTCTAACCGATGGCGAAATTTTGAAAAAAAAATGTATTCCACCGCTTGGGTCGCCAGGTCGAGATTGAATTTATTTTCATCGACCTTGGTGGGTTTTGTCCTTATTGATATGTACCCTCTTTTTTTAGCGTTCTGGGCTGTGGTTTGAGGAAGATTAAACTTTTTCATAAGTTGCTTACGTGACAACGATAGATCGAAAAAAACTTTTTCCCTCATGGGTTTTCTCCTAAATCAAAGTTTTACAAAATTAAATATATTGGCGGCTGATAATCCCATTCATTATGGGTAAAATAATTTGATACAAAATCCCTTTCGGCCTGATTATTTATTTTTGTCATTCGACACCTTACGAGTAGAATTGTATAATTTATAAATGTCTCGGTACAATCTTTTTCCCGGCTTGCATCCTTTTTCGAGATACCGGACATAACGTTCCGTGACAGATAATTTTTCGGCAAGTTCTTTACGCCCGCCAAAAGTATTAACCAATTGTTTTATCTTAATTTTACAAGTTTGTATTTTCATGATTCCGGTCTTATCATGAAATTATTTCAAATGTCAAGCACTAATTTGTGAAAAAATTTCCTTGACAGAATAAAATAAAAAATATAGTGCAATAGTCAACCGAAAATAAACAGGAGGATGTATGAAAGAAAAACCAATTACCAATCATCAACCTAAGGTAAAATTTTCAGCGCATATCGAATTTGAAGGTGATGAATTTGATTATGTCACTACGGCTTACAATGAAGCGGGAGCACTGAATAATTTCCTGTATCAATTGTCGCAGGAGGTTAATGAACCAGCGCCGTTGTTGAGGTGGAAATATAATAATGATAAATTTGATGATATGGATATAAGAGAGAGCAAAAGTGGAAAATAATAAAAACCAATCAGTTAAAAATTATAGTAAGTGGCATGAGAGCTTAAATGAACTGGTTCGTGAATACGAACGGCAAACCAGAAAACTTCCATCAAAAACAACAGTGAGAGAGTTGATGAAGTGGTTGAAGGAAAAAGCTGATGGCTGAAGATAAGAAATGGCATGAAGTGTCTTCGGATGAACTCCAACACCGTATTATGGCACAAAAAAATGAAAGAACAATTCCTGTATCAAATGCAGTTAAAAAATTTGAAGAAGAAGTAGATAAATTCTTAAAGACTCTTGGTGTAAATATTGATTTGGAAGATAGTATCGGATACCAAATGGAACAATTAGGAATAGTTCGTTGGGAAAATATAGATCCTCGTACTCCGCAATTATGGGGATGGTTTTTTTTCATCATGAGGAAACCATCTATTATTTTATTAGATAATGAATTGGATTTAGAGCCTGTCGGATGGGTAAGCGCTCCGATAATGAAGAAAGATGGGTCGGCATATTGCAAAGTTGAAGATTGGAGAAGGGGAACATTAAAAGAATCTGATGGAGTTAAAATTGTCAAATAAACGGCTTGATGGGGAAACGATGGAACAAATATTGGTTATTTGTAAAGATTATCGGGAGATAAAGTCTGAAATGAATAGGATTTCAAAAGAATATGAACAATTCCGTCCCTTTGTCAAACTTACTGACAGAACAATAAAGGTTCCGAAAATAGATTACCTATTCATATTTAAAGCCATCGGAGATTATCCGGAAAAAATTATGGGAATCACAATAAATCAATTTTGGTATGACGAATCGACGGAAATTCCAGAAGAAATGATGGAATATTTAAAGGCACATATAAGAAAGAAAAAGACATGAGAGTATTGCTTGTTGTTAAAAGTAAATTTATGGAATCGTTAGGCGTTATGTATCTTAGTGCGGTAGTTAAAAAAAGTGGAAATGAGTGTAGGATAATTTCCCTGAGTGAGGCATATAAAACTTGCTCTGATACCTCTTGGTCTCCAGATGTTATTGGATTCAGTATAATGACAGGAGATTTGGATAAATTTAAAGATCTCCATAATGAATTAACTCATTTAAAATATCTATATGAATTTCGTGATCCTCCTAAATTTATCGTTGGCGGACCAGACCCCTCTTTTTTCCCGGATGGATATTCTTGGACTGATGAAATTGTAAGGGGTGAGGGAGAGAATTGGATAAACCAATTCTTAACAAAAAATAATGTTGCAACCTATAATAATATTGATGATATTCCCTGGCCTTCAAGGGATGACTTTCCTAACATGAAGGTAAGGGATTTTATTACCTCTCGCGGATGCCCGTATAATACCTGTCATTATTGTTATAATGAGAAATGGATGAAATTATTTCCAGAATACGAAAAGGTAAGAATAAGAGATTCTAAAGATGTTGTTGCTGAAATTAAATTTGTCCATCCGGAGTATGTTTATTTTCAAGACAGTGTGTTTGGAATAAATATGGATTGGATGAAAGAATTTGCGGAAGAATATCCGCAGATACCATATCAATGTCATCTACGGCCGGAAATGGTTACAGAAGAAAGAGTAAAATTACTAAAAAAATCAAATTGCGTTGCCGTCCGCATGGCATTAGAATCGGCCAGCGATAGATTAAGAGAAATGGTGGGAAGGAAAATGAGTTTAAACACGGTTTGTGCAGCCGCTGAACTTCTTAAAAAAGAAGGCATACAAATAATGCTTCAAAACATTTTATCTTTACCGGAATCAACCATTGAAGATGATTTGGAAACATTAGAATTTAATATTAAATGTAAACCGGATTATTCATGGAGTTCTATTTATGTTCCTTACCCGGGAACTAAATTGGGTGACTGGTGTAAAGAAAAAGGATATTATAAAGGAAATTATGAAAATATAACAGATAGTTTTTTTGACAAATCTGTATTGGAGTTTTCAGAAAAGCATAAAGAACAAGTTTATTGTCTCCAGAAAATATTTGCATTTTGCGTAGAAATGAAAATGATGCCTGACCTGAAAGATTTAACAGTAGAAAATCTTCCAAAACTTATACACAAGGTAATGAGAAAAGTAGGAGATAATAGATTATATGCCGGGTTACTGTGAACCACCTCCACCTATCAAAGAATTTGGTTTTGTAAATATGTGTTGTCCACGCTGCGGCTCCAGGATGATTTTTGCCGGTACCTGTATCAAGTGCGGAGAATTGTTACTTCAACAGGCTCCCCCCTATGCAACGAGGTCATGCGATTATGCGCATAAAAACAAATCCTATTCCGCGTCTCAGGAAAAATACAGGCTGAAGCCCTGCCGCAATTGTGGCCGGGTGAAGTGGAATGTGGGCGACCACCTTTGCGGTGCCTGCAAAGCTCAGGTTTACAATCCGGCAAAGGGAATCAAAATTAACAGGGGGACGAAAGAGTATGAACTCGCGTTAATTTCGTACCGGCGGAAGAAGTGGCCCGAAAAATTCGGCAACGGGGACAATGAACGCTAAGGAAATAAAAGAAATTTTATCATCATCAATAATTTAAGGAGATAGAGTATTATGAGTATATTATCTGAACATATCGCGGATAGATGTGTGTTTTTCATTGGCGCAACAAAAAACAAAAAATGCAAGGCAGGAGTTAGTTATCCCAGAAACAACCGGGTTTTCCCTTGCCTCAAATCAAACAAGATTTACTGCAAAAAGCAGAGATTCCCGACGGACGAAGAAATTAAAAAAGAAATAGCAGACTGTGAATTGTACGTGGATCACATGAGGGAAAAGTAAAGGAAATATATTATGAAAGATGAATTTAACACCGACCAGAAACTACTGATATGGCTCACAAACTTACTGGGAATCGGCCTGTTTCTCTGGGCAATTATTTTTATAGCCGTTTACGGCCTGTTTCCCTGGGCAATTATTTTTCTAGCCGTCTACGGAGCTATTAAATTAATCGACAGGCTTTGTAAATGAAGATGGTGGATTAGACTGATAGTTACTTTTCAATTTTTTCCACCATATCATTTAATCGTTTCATTTGAAGCGTTATTAATTTATCATAAGTCTTTTTTGCGTCAGGAGTTTTGGCCAATTCTTTACGTTTTTTAAGTTTACTTATATTATTTTCAATCGTATTAGCCATTCTCCAAAGTTTTGCTTCTGGATTGTCTTTTATATATTCTCCAATTGGTTCTCTATCTTTTATCCGACCTTTAATGTTTGCTTCATGGATATTGAGTTTCTTCAGATTAGAATAATACTTACTGGATTCGTTGGCCTGACCTTCGGCAGTTCCATAAAACCTTCCGGTCAAAGGCAATTTGTAGGCAGGTAATTCTTCGCCTGTATATAATGACTCAAACATCATAGAAGTTTTGGCAATCTCTCTGCCCAGCCCGCCGGTAATTTGTCCACCTAAATAATCTATCTGGTCGGGAGTGGGAGAGAACAATCCGGGTGTATACTTATCCCCACCAGTTAGGATATTAAATGCCCATGCAAGACCACGGCCAAAGACCGTTGCGGAATCTTTAACTCTGCTGGTACCCGGAGTCGGATTAAGGGCGTTAAAGTCCTCTTTATAAATCGGTTTGCCGGTCCAGTCCTTGTTCTCGGCTAAAGCTGCAAACGGATCTAAGAAGGTAGGAGCTACGGTCTGCATGGACCATCCTGAAGATCCCATTGGATTGAAAGCTTCAAAAATAGTTCCTGCGAGGTTGGACATTTTAATCCCTGCGTTTTTACCGCCGCCAAGAGTTATTTCCGCCAGGATACGTCCGACATTCGGGATAACGTTAAAACCTAACGGCATGGGGAAAGTGAGGTATTTTTTACCACCAATCGGAATGACGATATTCCGTTCCTTGACGAATTCAGGAGGTTCTTCATCTTTAAATCCCGCTGCGGCCAACATCATGGCTTGGGTTGCTCCGAGGATTATTCCACCGGCAATGATTTTCTTTCCCATGGGTCCCCTGAGTGTTTCATACATACGGACAGCGCCTTGGACTGAGGCATTGAAGAAAGCGTAAAGAGCGCCAGCCTGACCGGCAATTTGACCCTTTTTGTTGAAGTTTACAGTGAGGTTTTTGGCCATAACAGCAGCTTGTTCTCTGGTCATTAAAGGATGGCCATGAGCATCCTTGCTTTCCAGGCCAACTTTGTATGCTGATAATCTTACCGCATTTTCCATCGTGGTATTATAATCAGATAATAGTCTGGCAATTTTATTTAAAAATCTCTTTGGTTTACCAGACTGAAATGACTTTAATTCCTTTTCTATCTCTTTTGCCCTGTCTTCACTGGTAATCCAAAGGTTACGATACCCGACTTGACCACCCTCTAACTGATATTCCTCGAATAATTTTGCTTCAGTGGATGACCTATCCCCTTTGAGAGCGCTATAAATTCCTTTTATCGCGGGAAAAGCGCCTTGGAGAACTTCCTTTTGTTTACCGGCAATAGGGGTAGTTGAAAGATTAAATGCCGCAGTGCCCATATCCCTAAAGAAATTTGTTATTCCAAATACAGGGTTATATTGAGTGTTAATGGAAGCTACATAACGGGTTATTTTAGATAGGACTCCCATAACTTCACCCACTGTATCCATATCCATGTTTTTAAGAGCTTTTACCATGCGCATGGCGCGATCATCTTTAGAGTTGAACTCCAAAGCAATATGTTCAATTTTCCCGGTTTCCTTATTGAGAATTCTGGCGATGATAACATTCCCGGCAGTTTCTACTTTTTGTCCGCGAGGGACATAAGTTTTCATATCCGGTATTTTGTAGGAAGTCCAAAACTTCTCATTGGGGAATTCCTTTTCTAAAAATACTAATGCCTGGTCAATTCTATTCTTTTCGCCTTTGGTCAAATAACGCTCTCTCTGCATAGAGATATTAGACAGGATATTGACAACCTTTCTTTCTGAACCTTTACGCATCTGGCTGGCTTTTCCGTATACTGAAAATCCACGACCGGTTCCGGGACGTTCTTCAATATCTTCACGGAAAAGAGGAACGTAATGTTTGTATTTATTGAACCATTTATCGATGGTATCTTGAGACTCAACACCATAATCTACTAATAACTGGGCATTCTTGTGAGTTATTTTATCTACCATCAAGGCGATTTTCTCGTACTGTTGTCTGGTTGCGGGATTGAGGGAATTAAGATAATCGTTGGCATCTCTGGAAGACATTCCCGACCCGCCATCCTGATACCCAATAACTTCATCCGCATCGTTTATTATTCTGCCGGATTCATCAATAGTTGCTTCGGACAGTTCTTTATATTCTGATTTGGAAAGGATATGGCCATTTTCGTTTGTGTACTTGCCTTTATCTTTACCATTGGTTATTTCTGTAAATCCTTTGATGTCAGTTAGCGAACGAATATAATTATTGGCTTCTTCAGCATGACGGGCATGTAAATAATCTTCAATTTGCCCGGTTGTAATTCCGGTATTATCCATAGCCTCAATGACCGGACGGAATTCTTTGGTTGCATAGTCACTGACACGTTTACTGAGTCTGCTGGAGAATAATTGTTCCTTCTGGCTGGGATTGAGAGTATCACTGACTAATTTCCCGATTGATTTAGCGAATGTATCAATAGACTTTTGTGTGTCTCGCAGGTCGATTTGTCTATCAGCAATGGAATACATAAAGGAATCCCATAGAGTTTTTTGCGGCGCTTCCCATGTGCTGTTGGATTGAGAAATGCCTGCCGGAGGTATGGAATTGGTGGATGTTTGCTTAAACCAGGAGGATAAGGAATCGGGAATGTAGGAAGAGATGTAATCAAGCGGGCGGATGAAATACTGTTCAGCCTGCCTTTCTTCTTGAGAACCTGCGCCGGTTTCCGCTATTTTTTGCAGTTCCGCTTCTTCCCTCCATACGTCGGCGGCATCTCGCATTCTCTTTTCGATAAAATCTTTTCTTCCGGCAGGGGATAAAGTTTGGCCGAGGTATCTGTGGAGATATTTTTGGTATAGTTCCGTCGCTTCCTGATCTGTTCTAATGGTATTAGTTTCATAATAATATGGGTTGTATCCTTTATAAGTTAAGGGCTTCATAAACAAGCCCTCGGTTCCGGTTGTTTCCTGGCCTTTAAGCATCACCCAGCTTACAAACGGGTCAAGTTTATTTTTATAAAGTTCATCGGCCTCCTCCCTTGTGATAGGGACATAGCCTTCCTTGATGAAATCCCTTACATCTCCTTCCCAATATTCTTTTGGCAATGCCTTCAGTTCGGCGTTAATATCCCGGTCTTCCCACCAACGATTGCCGGAATCATCTTTTGCTTTTTCAGGTTGTCCTTCTTTGATAGAAAACTTATTTTTCTTTTCCTGTTCGTAAAGGTCGTTTAAACCTTTTTCTATCCCGCCCTCTATGTCAAGGCGCGTTTCTTTCTGGGCGTTGGTTTCTTTATTGTAGATTTCCCCGGATATAACATCTCTCTGAATTCCTCTGACGGTTCTGATACCGAAAGCGTTGACCAGCTTATCAATGAAATCTTGTATCTTATTGATGATACGGCTGAGACCTTTTGGTTCTTTTTGTAACGATTGTGCAAGGAACTCCGCTCGGTCCTCGGTGCCGCCTATATCATTTTTGTTTTGAGTTTTAAATTTTCCTTCTTTAACAAGGCTCTGAATATACCATTTTAAAAGGTGGACTTCATTGTTATTAATAACGCCTAAATCTTCCATGAAATGAACGCTCTCGTGTGAAAGTGTCCATTTGTCCGCTGCGGTTTTAGCCAGCTCAATTTTCCCGGATGTATATTTCCCGGCAATAACTTCATTTTCTGAAAGACCGGCCTTGCTGTACCCGATATTCAAAGCGAATTTATCCGGGGTAATCTGGTCGACGGATTTAACAACAAGATCGGGAAGGCCTTCTTTGTGGAGTAAGAAATTATCGCCTATCTGAGAAACTTCGTGTTGTTTAAAAACATTCTGAACGTCGGCAAGAGTGGGTATGGCATAGGTTTCTTTCGTTCCCTTTGAAAACATCGGTTGCCCGGACATAACTGATTCGCGCATAGAGTCGGTAATGCCGATAGAGTGAACGGTTGTTGTTGCCGATATATTCCCAGCATCAATTTGCGTTTCTCCAACCTTAGCCCCCCATTTTTTAGCATACTTACTTAGGTATGAAGGGATGATTAAATCATAAAACCCCTTCATTCCTTCGCCACCTACTTTGAGGTCGAGGCCTTCTAAAATGCCTTCTTCTTCTACACTCTCGGTTATTTTTTTCGTTAAATCCTTACCGATAAAATCTTCTATTCCACTTGCGGATAGTTTTCTCTTTGTTACATTTTGTCCCGTCTTGGTTATGGCGGACACGTCATAAGTATTGTCCCAATTTTTACCCCAATCAATTTTTTCTATCTGTTTACTTAAATCATATCTTTCCGCCTGAACGGAACCCGGAGTCCACGCTAATTTTTCATAGCCGTTTTCGGATGCGTATCTTAACATTCTCTTCATGACCAGTTCCGGCCATGTCTTTGAGAAGGGGGCGGGGGGAACCATGGCACCAGTTTTATTTGCTAAATCATTGAGCCGATAATATTCTGCTTTTTCTTCTGGCGTTGAAAGTTTATCCAACACCTTGGCCATATCTGTAGTTTTGTATTTTTTATATAGAGTATCTAAATAATCTTGTGTTGTCTTGGCTGCTTCTTCAAAATTACCGGCATACCCTTTCTTCCGGCCCTCCTGGTGCCAATCGCTCTGAACTTCTTCCAAAAATAAAACCTTATTGCCCTCTACGTCAGTGCGGTCATTCATTCGGACGTGAGCGAGGACGTTGGGTTCGTCCCAATGGGGGGATGCATAATTGCCTTTGATTTTTTCAACTGTTTTTTTATTGATAGTTGATTTAGCTTGTTCTTTTATTTGGTCTATTGAATAAGGAGTTTCTTTCTCATCTGTAATAAAGGCTCCACTTACCTGCTTGCCACCAGAAAACCAAGCCCACAATCCTTTTTTGTTTTGCTTCCATTCAAGGTTGTCTTCAGGTGTGCTTTTCTCCGGTAGCGTCAGCAACAACTCTTTATAATTTTCTCCGCCTGGAAGTTGCCATTGTGCAAATTTGGTTTCATTATTATTGCCCTTCGTTATCTCTTTAATCTCCACCTGATTTTGTTTGAGGTAATCAACAACATTCTGTTTGCTGATCTTCCCAGTCTGTCCCGCAAGCCACTCATTAAGTCCAGACCATTTTAATTCATCGGCTTTAAATTCTCCTTTGTTCGCCCAGGTGTTAATCATCGTGCGGAATTGTTCAGAAGTTCCAGCATTCGGAAGTTTTGATTCGGCAACTTTTAATAATTGAGAAAAGAAGACCGGTTGTTTTTTAATAGAATATTGCTTTTTGGAATATCCCCTAAACTTCATCAACTCCGCTGTTTCTTTATCTATTAATTTCCCCAGTTCTGGTTCAACTTCGACAATATCAACAATGTCTTTTATTTTATTTTTTGCTTCCCTTGTAAGTAACCCGGCTTTCAAAAGGTCATCATCTGTCCTTCCGGTTAAATAATCGATGTTTATTCTTGCTGTAAGTTTATTGGTTTTTAAGTAATCAATATTCGCAAGTAAATCAGTTTTTAAATTATTGTATAATTCTTCTTCTTGGGATTTGGGTTTTTCTTCATTTTTCCCGAACATATCCGCATTCTTCGGTGTAGCTTGCTCCGGCAGTTTTTTGCTTATTTCTGTTTCAGGATTGGCAAGATTGAAAGTTTCCGCCGCACTGGCTCCGGGAATAGTGACCTGTTTCCCGGCTTTGGTGGTTTCGGTGCGCGGCTCTTCTGCCTTTGACATTTCGTTGAGAAAATTGTTTACTTCTTCTCTGGCGGCATTGGCTTGTTCTCCGGTAAGATTCCCTTCATCCTCAAGTGAGCTAAGAAGGCCGGTTTCAATATCTTCACTATTCGCTTCAATTTCTCCGGCGGTAATTTGTTCGTCCTGGAGTTGTTGTCTTGCTTCATTTATTGCCTCCCTGGCTTTTTCAAATTGGTTTACTAACCCGGCATAAGTCTTGCCACTTTCATGGTCGGCTATTTTATTAACTTCTTCCCAAACTCCCTGTTGACCGGGAGTAAGTTTATCACCTTTCAACCCTTTATTAATGATGTTGACAAGATATTTGGCGGATATACTTTCCTTCTCTCCGGAAGGTGAAGTCTTTTTATTTGCATATCTTTTAACAAGATCGCTGAACCAGGGCATATAACCTGATTTTGCATAGATAGTATTGCCTGCTTCATCAACTCCCTGCTTCCCGCCTGCTGTGCCACTTTCAACATCATTTTTCATTTGATGAAGAACAAGATTTAATGTTTCCGGTATTTCCGGTATAGATACTTTATCCGGTTGAGTTTTAACAGTTTTCACTTCTCCGGTTTTCTTCTTTTTCCCTTCCCGCATTAATAAAATCTGATCTTGTTTTTGTTTTAACTCAGACAGGTTTTTAGGATTCTTGATTCCGCGCACAACTTTCCGCGCCGTTTTATCAGCCATCATTTCTTCGTCAGTAGTTTTTTTCTGCAAAATTTTCTTTATATCATCATAATTATATTTCTTACCTTTATAGATATAATTAAAATCACTTGCAGGTGATTCAGGTTTTATATTCCAGTCATTTATACCTTCACCTTTCCCTTCAAGTAGATTAGATTTACCTATCATAACCACATGATTTCCACCTGCCCCTCCATACATAGGCAACTCATTACCTGGAATATATTTAGATGCTGATATAACATCATTCCCTTCAAAATCTTTTCCTGTTGGCAAAGTATCATTATTTTTAATAATAGCCTTAATATATTTTATATCAGTTCCACGAATAATACTATCTTCTGTAATTATACCATTTTTTATCATTTCCTGGATAGTTTTTCTATTAACTTCTTTCTGCTTTAAAAGTTCGTTCGCTGCTATGTTTTGTCCTGCTGCTGCATTCTCCTGGCTGGGAACAGAAGGTTTAACAGGAGGTAAAGGTGCGGTCTCCAACGCTATTCCTGAACGTCTTGCAAGGTCGGGATAGTCTTTCAGGACTTCGGGAGGTACAGGTTTCCCTTCGGATAGGGCATTGCGGATTATTCCTTTATGGGTATCAGCCGATGTCTTATTAATGTGTATTGTACTTTCGATGTCGGGCAATACTTGGGCAGCATTTTTTTTCGCTAATCGCACAGCCTCGTCATATTGTTTTTCTGTTATCTTGCCATCACCTAATTTTTCTATCCAACCATATCCTATTCTTCCAGTACCTCCAAATGTTTCATCAAACTCACTAGCCGTCATTTCCCACGGTTGTTTGTCTTGCGAGGTTGTCTCTACTTCTGCGGTTTTCGGGATAGTCCCCGTTAGTTCCTGCAATTTAACTTTGTCTTCTTCCAGTCTGGCAACATTTTTATTATACATTTCCGTGCCTTTGAAGGCTTCGCTTCTGGAAATATATTGTTCGCGTTCGGCAATATTATTTTGGAGTTCTTTGATTTCCTTAATTTCCCTGCCGGTATTTACTTTTTCCCTTTCGCCAACCAATTCAAAGCCCTGGCCGGGGGGAAGTATTTTTCTTTCTTCTTTCCGGGGAGCTTCAATTCTTCTTATGGTTTGAAATTCAGCGTCAAGGGCAGACTCCGGCTTTTCAGGTCTTACCGGTCTTAATATTTCTCCGCCGTAAGGTTTGCCAACGGTTACACCCTCCTGATACGGTTCGCCTTTTAAGGTGAAGTCCTGCCAGGGTATTTGTTTAATGGTTTCGTCTATTTTCCCATTATCCCATCCGCCAATTGCACTCAATTCCCCAGCTAATGTTTCCTCAACCGTTTTCTTAATCGTCTGGTTAATCGGGTCCAACTCATTCTTCATCTTCCGCATGGTTGAACCGGCAATATTAGCGCCGGTAGACTGAGCGAATCCGGCCAACATACCCATAGCGCCGGCCTCAAATACACCATCATCAATGGGTTTATTGAGAGCAAGGTTTTGGGCAATTTGCTCTTGCATGGATTGAGGTAATTCTTCCAACACGCCTTCCTGGAAAGCGCCCATGAGAACTTTCTTGAATATACCCTTTTCTTTATCGCCAACTATACCGGATCGACCACCGGTGAATAATGTGTCGACATCTTCCAGTCCGAATCTTTGGGCTAATCTACCACCGGCCACACCGATCATACCAGTTAGAACACCGGATAATGTATTAATTGCAACCTGAGATGGGGTTAATGTTCCTTCTTCTGTTTGCTGTCTGACTTGTTCTATATTCTGGCCAGCAGTTATTGCACCCTCAGCAATACCACCAACTTTGGCAATACGGGGTAGGTTAGCAACTCCAGCTTCTACAAGAGGTTTGCCGATTAACTTAGAAACTGCTCCCGCTGCCCTCATTCCAGCGACCATAGATGGAATTGATTCAGCAACAGTCTGAACTATGGATGATGGGTTCTGTATAGCAGTTGCGATTGTAGGTAAAAATCCCTTGGCCTCGGATACTTTTAACTGTGCTTCTCTGGTTTCAGGAGTCAACAGATTATCGAACATCTCATTGGCTGACTTAAAGTCACCGAGTCCAAGACCTCTGGAAACCGTTTCAGCAACCTTACCGGCATGTCCCATAGTAGGAATATCTAGGAGGCCGACTATTGTTTCCGGTATTCCAACCGCTGCGCCTTTGGCCAATCCGACCAATGGGTCAGCAACTAAACGGCGAACTGGATTACTGGAGGGTTCTTCAGGAGGTTCTAATCCATATCCCGACCCGGCAACTTTATTCCAGTAATCATCAGAATAATTACCCGAGGTGTTTTTTTGATTTACTTTATCCCAAAAATCCGCCATGAGAAAGACTCCACTAATTAATATTTATAGTAATTAAGCAATTCTTTATTAATACCATGATCCAACAATTTTTTCCTTCCTATCCCTCTTGTTTTCATTGCCTGAAGCATTCCCGGGACCTGGGATTCATTATTTTTGGCATCCTGAATAAATCTCTGGATAATGGTGGTATCGTTCATTGGCGCAGGTGTTTTCATTCCACCGGGAGGAACATACCCCATTTCTATTGCTCTTTTTATTCCAACTTCAGAATCACGAATTTGTTTTACCTGACCGGGATTATCCGGGTCGGAAACAGTTGTCCATGATAATTTATCAGCGGCTTGAAAGAATTTTTCTTTTGGGTCATTCTTTGTTTTTATATCCAATTCAGTATTAGCAGCATGAGTTTCCGCTGTTTTGGCATGAGCCTGTGCGGTAATCATATTGGCGGCTGCGTTGGCCTGGGTTACATTCATTCCGGGAGGAGGCGCAGGTTTTTCAGCAAGACGGGTTACTTTGCCGGTTGCTTTATCCTCAATAAAACCAATGCCGGGCAATTCCCTACCGTAAAGTTCCACAAATTTCTTGAATTGTCTGTCGTTGATAGCCTTGGGATCACGTAAGGTCGCATAGATATCAAAACTTTTCTCTTTACCGGATGTTTCCGGCGATGTTGCAGGCAAAGAGGTTGTTGGAACTGGAGGTAAACCACTTTTTTTAACAGGAATTTCAGGAGTTAATTTTTCAGGTAAAGGCGCTGGTATATTTTTAGGGGGTGTCTCATTTATTCCCCATGCGCGATTTCTAAAATCACGAGTTTCTTTATCATAATCTTCAGCAGTTTTCATTGCTCCTTCAACGCCTAAGGTATCAAGAACAACTCCGGCAAGTCCTACCGGTAATGAAGTAGCCCTGCCTAAAATAGATGTTATTTTTGAACCAAGACCATATTTTTTATCCGCCATTATTCTATCCTCCTTCACAACTCATTGAATAAACTTAAATGTTCTCCGAAAATACTCTTCCAGTCTTTTTTAGGAGGGGAAGAACTATCGATTCCAAAACCGCTTTTAAAAGGCATAGTTACTTTTTCTTTTTCCAATCCCAGTTGTTCTTTACCTAAACCATAAATCAAATCTTGCCCTCTTCGCGTTGTTGCCGCTGTGAGATTTTGTCCGGATTGAGTAATGTCCTGACCATAAATATCACCGGTAAATTTAGCCACATCTCCCATGAGTCCACGTTGACTGGAGGTTATCCCCCGCGCTCCGCTAATGGGTGTTGTTGCCATTTTTGTTGCTTTATCTATCAATTCCTGAATATCAATATTTTCCATAATTAATACGCTCCTTAATAATTATAATTATGATTAACTGATTCATGACCGGCAATACTTTGACCAACCTGAATATTCATTGCCGACAGAGCTCCAGCTACTACATTAGAAGAAATCTGTGCGGCTGATTTAATAGCTTCAAGTTGCATTCCGATAGAATCATGCTTTTCTTTTAATTGAATTTCCCATTCTTTCATTCTTACTTCTATATTAGCAGCTTCAGCTTTCAGATTTAGTTCATCTACCTTGTTGGCTCTGTCAACAGAAGCGGAATAAGCCTGGACGTAAGCTTTTAATTTTT
>JAHEYD010000070.1 GCA_023251795.1 Nitrosotalea sp.
GTTGGAATCATGATGATGAAATAGTTATCGTATATGCGGATGACCTTGGTCTTACAATAAACAATGGCAAAAGAATCGTGATCTCTAACCTGAGTCTTGATTATTACAAGATAAAGGATTTTTCAGTATATGGAATGGAATCGTCTACGGATCCACCTGCAACCAATTCAGGAAACTTGATATTGAATATTGTTTCTGGGAACCCTGCTGCTAATCCACTATTTTATTTACCATACATTCTTGTTGTAGCTGTTGGAGTTATAATAGCGATTTTGCTAAAAACTAAGAAGCGAAATTAGTCTTGTAATAATTACATTCTTTTTTTATCTGGCAAACATCGCACATAGGAGATATTGGTTTGCAGATGTTTTGACCATACATTACAAATGTGTCATTTATCTGGAGCCAGTATTTTTTTGGAATTTTTGCCATAAGTGAAAATTCAGTTTCTTCAGGGGTCTTTGTCTCTACCAAGCCAAGCCTGTTTGAAATTCTATGTACATGTGTGTCTACAGGTATAGCTGGTTTTTCAAAGGCATAAACAAGTACACAATTTGCCGTTTTTCTACCAACACCTGGTAGTTTCAACAGTTCATCCAAATTGTCTGGTACTTTGCCATGATACTGTAAATCAATGATTGACGCAACTTCAATTATTCTTCTTGCTTTTACATGATAAAATCCTGTGGATTTGATTATCTTCTCAACATCAGAGACCTTAGCTCTTGCAAGTGAACGTGCAGTCTTGTATCTTAAAAATAGTTTTTTGACAACGGCTGAAGTGTTTTCATCTCTAGTTCTTGCAGAAAGTATTGTTCCAATAAGTATGCTAAGTGGACCACCAGTCTCTGCTTCATGTAACTCTCTAAGAGCAGTCATTCTGGGAGGCTTGACGGAGTTCATCGTATCTACCATTCCACGCAGAATTTTTTCCATATGTTCTGATTGCATTTGTTTGTATTATAAGGATAAAGACCATGCAAGTATTTTATATCTCCCAGATCAGAATATCTTGTTGGAATTAACAAAAGAAGAAGAGGCATCTCTGAAAGGTGAATATGGAGAAACACTTGCACTTGCATACCGTGTTTTGGTAGCAATAGGCGAAGCTACAAACGCAGATCGTTTACTTCCAATTGAATGGGCGCATCTTTCTGGTGTCAACTATAACACAATTGGGGATGCGGGAGCAGAATTCCTTGCAAAGCTTAGCAAAGATGCAAAATTCAAAGTAAAGACTACAATTAATCCAATGGGATTTGATCCTGACACTGTTTCAAAATATGACATCTCTGAAGAGTTTATTAAAAAACAAAACAGTATAAAAAATTCATACGAAAAAATGGGTGCAATACTCTCTTTTTCTTGTATTCCGTATGAAATTTTTGATTTACCAAAAAATGGCACACATGTTTCTTTTGCCGAAAGTAATGCTGCAATTTATGCAAATTCCGTGGCAAATCTTAAAACAAACAAGGAAGGTGCTTTTAGTGCACTTGCAAGTGCGTTGACTGGGAAAAGTCCCTTTTCGGAACTGAGAAAAGATGATTCAAGAAATCCAAATCTAACGATACGGATGAAAACTGATCAAAAAGATGAGCTAACGTATGGCATGCTTGGATATTTTGCAGGAAAAGTTGCGGGATGCTCTGTTGCTATTTCAGGGGTAAAAGAACTTGATAGACGAAGCTGCAAGTCACTTTGTGCTGGAATGGGTACGTCTGGTACATGTGGTATGTTCACTCTGGGTGATGTCAGCGGAGAAACAATGGATTTTGGCAAAGAAGAAGCACAAAAAATACATGATGAACTAAATACTACCGACTCTGGTGACATTATTACTCTTGGCAGCCCACAACTTGGTCTAGGTGAGTTGTCTGATCTTTCTGGAATGTTGAAAGGAAAAACATTCAAAAAAAGATGCATGATTTTTTGTCCAAGGGCAGTTCAGGAACAAGCACGACATCTTGGATATACTAGTGATATTGAACGCGCAGGCGGTGAACTTCTTTCTGATTGTTGTATCTGTCTTACGCCACTAATAGACAAAAAAGACGTAGATGGAGTTATTACAAACAGTGTCAAGGGAGCATATTATTTGAAAACATCAAACGGTGTAGATGTAAATCTTAAGAACCTTGCTCAAATCATACAGGAAGAAACAACATGACATTAAAAGTAATTGTAAAAGGAAAAGCTCAGGGTCAAGTCATGATAGCAAAAAAACCGATCAATTTTCTTGGTGCAGTAGACAAAAAAACTGGTAAAATAAGAGATGAAAAACATGATCTTTTTGGGAAATCACTAGCAGACAAAATTCTTGTCTTTCCCTTTGGAGTTGGTAGTAGTGTTGGTGCCTATACAATCTATTCTCTGAAATCAAACAACTGTGCACCACGCGCGATGATATGTTCAAAAGTTGATATTACTACTGCATCAGGTTGTGCACTTGCAAATATACCTCTTGTTATGGCAACAAAAGAAGAATACGATTCATTAACAGATGGAAAAAAAATTCTACTTGATGCTGAGAATGGTAAAATACTATAACTGAACTCGTACAATACTTCCATTAGGACTAGTTTCTTTGAAAACAATTCCCTCAAACCTAAGTATTTTCGTACTCTTCCCTTTCCAACAATCTCGTGGTGCACCTGCCTTTTCACATGTGTGATTAAGAAATTCTTCTTCATTCCAGCCATATTCAACAGGTACTTGAGGCAGAAGCAGACCCGCGCCAAATTCCCATCTGACAATCAAACCGTCTCTTCCCATCCTTATTCTGCTTGGATATTCTGAAGTATTTTCTACATTAATCTCCTCTGGAGGAGTTAGTACGGTTACCTCAAAGGAAATATCGGATAATTCTTCATATCTTACCGGAGGAAAACGAGGATCTTCTGTAGCAGAGGCAATAGCAGCATCTACAAGTGACTGATACAATTTTCTTTCAGGTGTAGGAAACCCAATACATCCCCTAAGATCTTCTACTTTGTATAAAGTGACAAAAACGCCAGAATTGTATGAAAATTCAGATCTGAAATCTTCTGGCAGTGTTAATCTTTTTCTTGTTTTAAGATATTCAGTTACTGCCGCCCTAGCTATCTTTACTAAGGTCTCGCCATCTTTTTCTGAAAGACTCATTGTAATCTATTGTTTAACTTATCTGCGAATTCTTGAAGTTTTTCAAAATGAGTCCCTTGCCAGTAGATCTTTTTACAACCGTCACACATCCAAAACTTATCTTCTCTTTCCAGAATTCCTTCTGGAATCTTACCTATGGCTCGATATTTTTCTATTGGTTGTAATTTACCATTACAAATAATACATCTGGAATTGTTTGTATCAATAACAAACTTCTCAAACCTTATACTTTGATGTATCTGCGAAATTTGTTCAAGTTCATCGTTTCCTCTTATAAGTATGGCTGTTATGTTTTGATTTTGAGCCTTTTTACAAAGTTGTTCATCTTTTGTTAATATGATCCGTTTTTCATTTTTTGCAATGATGACAAGTTTTTCATCTTCAATTGAAGAGAAATATGTCGAGTCGTATCCCAAAACTCTGAGTTTTTTTGCAAGATTGCCTAACATGGCATCTACTATAAAAATTGGTTTTTTTTGGCTCATTTGTATGCCTGACCAATACCAAATTCGACTATATGACTATCGCCAGCAGGTATTACTCGTGTAAAATCATCCATACTAATTGCCTTAACTATACTCTCTTTTTCTTTAAACTTGAGAAATTCAAGTTTTATCTTTTTTGCAATTTCTACCATATCAAAACCTGATGGTTCAATTATAACATAATAGATACTATTTTTTTTAACAGCTTCAGGGGGTCCACACATCAATGAATAACTATCATCTTTTTCTAAAAGACCAATAGCCAAACGCATACTGGTTACTTTAACAAAATTTCTTTGACCGTCCACAATGAAAGATCCTTTAGCAATAAACTGACCACTTGGAGCAGCAGTCTTTATCTGATCTGGATTTACCCAATATGCACCCAATCCGTACAAACCTTCCCTCCAGGCTCTACTAAAACAAACAGTTGCCTGAGCAGTTTCTAAAATACTAGTCACATTGGATTCAAAACTCTTTTTTAAAAGGAAAAATGGAGAGCCAAAAATTTCTGCATGAAACACCTTGTCGTCTTTTTCAAGATGTTTTCTAATAACTGATGAGTTAGATGACGCATCACGACCACCAATTGCCAAAAGACCTTCAGAGGTGAAAAACCACCTATATCTTTCGTACCATTCTCTTTTTTTCTGTATTGTGAACACAACAGAATCCCTTGCAATGTTTTCTTGTTTTCTAAAACTCTCAAGACTCTTTTCAGTTTTCTTTTTTGCTGATTCTATGAATTCTATAGCATTTGTCTGTCGTTTTGATTCATTAAACAACGCTGAAGCAATGGCTTGCAGAGACGAATCAGGATTTATCTGAATTTTTTCACCGTTAACATCTATAAACAAAATACCTCTTTCTTTTACAAAACTCGCATTTTGCTTTCCAAGCACATCTATAACCATCAAGCTTTCTAATGAGGTCACCCCTTTTGAGACTAAATCCAATAACGATTTTGCTACCGCAGAAATGGTACCAGCTTTCTCTTTAACTACTGATATTGCTTTTATTTGATCTTCTAATTTATGTTCAAACTCTTCAATTTTTTGTGTAACAGTATTTGCTTGTGATGACTTGCCACGTTCAAGAAGATTCTGTGTAAATAACGAATCTAATCCTTCCATAAAACTTGCAATCTTAGTATAGTTTGTATTTTCTATGTGACCAAGTTTTACAGGAAAGACATCAGCGTTGTTTTCAGTTTTTACCAATATTGGATCATGTACCCCATTTACAATTTTTTCCACCAGATCTTTAGTCACCACAAAAATTTTTTCTACATCTTTCTCAGAAAGACTATTTCCAGGTTTTAATGGATCTATTTCTGCAAGTCTAACTATTTCTTCAGCATATTTTGCAGGAATACCTAGCGTTCTACCTATCCATCTTACCGCAGGCGTTGACACAGATAGTATTGCAATAAGATCTTTTGGTGTAATATTAAAAATGTCTAATCCGCTTTGTGGTGGAGGTTCATAGTTAAATCCAACATTTAATCTTCTATGTCTAACATCAATAGAATGTAAAAGGGCAAGTATCTTCATGTTTTTATCACATAAAATTATGTTGCCATCACCAAAAAATTCTCCAATTAGAACAAACTCTTGTTCCAATGCATTAAATGTGACATAAACAATTCTTTCCGCACCAATCTGTTTTATTGAAGAAATTTTGGATCTGAGTAGATCATTTCTTAACCTCTTTACCAATCTGTTTTCTTCAATTTGTTCTATCTTGATTGTAGTAACCCATAATCCTAATGTAGAAAACATTAGTAGAATGTCTGGTTTTTCTGGATGATGTAATTTGAAAAGTAGACTATCACGACTAATTCCATAAATGTTACTTACATAATATCCATCAATTTTTCTAATGATCTCATTTACTAGATAGCGTAATTCTATGCCGGCAAGTGTCATGATAGCGCATTATCCCTCCAAAATTATACTGTTGCTATTAAGAAGCGAACCAAAGATTTTAAGCATGGTTTCCTCTGAATCACTTTGTAAATTTAATTGACTAGACATCCAAAGAAAAAAGAAGAAAAATCTACCCCTGATGATCCTAACATGAAGGGCTCATCTCCAAACGAACCAACTACAACACAAACTGACGGAGTAACAAAAAATCCAATTGGTACTCTCTTTTGGATTAGGATTGGTCTTGGTGTGCTTGCAGGTATAATCTCTGCTTTCGTAGGAACCTCCACCGATGCAGATTCTAGACCATATGTAGGATTTGGGATTATGATTATTCTGTTTATCATATCTTATGGAATAGCAAAAGCAATGCATATACCACTTCCACCATCAGACAAGAAAAAACTAATCATGACAGGAATAGGAAGCTACTTTTTCATATTCATCTTTACTTGGATTCTTATTCACACTCTTCTGCACCCAGCTGTAACAGGACTCCCTATCAAGTAGCACTAAAATATCTAGAGTATACTATTGTGCTAGATGTGGAAACACAGTACGCCTGGTATCCCCGATGAGTTATTTGAGAGAATTGAGGAAGTTCCTATAACAAAGGAAGAAGTACGAGCTATACAGATAAGCAAAGCAAGACTATCACCAGGCCAAATAGTATATGATATTGGATGTGGAAGTGGTTCTGTATCTGTTGAATCTGCATTACAAGTCAAACCTACTGGCAAAGTATTCTCAATTGATTTTGATCCAAAAGCTATTGAATTAACCGAGAAAAACATGAAAAAATTCCAAGTTTCAAATATTACTATAATATATGGAAATGCGACAGAAAAAATTTCTGAATTGCCAATAGCTGATGCAATTTTCATAGGAGGAACTGGAGGAGACACAAAGGATATACTCAAACTATGCGAAGGGAAGCTAAAATCGGGTGGCAGAATAGTGATTGGTACAATCCTTCTTGAAACACTAGTTGCTGTTTTGGATGCAATAGGAAAACTGAAATTTTCATCAATAGATGTTATACAAATAACTGTATCAAAGAGTAGAAAGACCTCTACTGGGACAATGATGCTTGCAAGAAATCCTGTTACTATAATATCTGCAACAAAAATCTAAC
>JAHEYD010000126.1 GCA_023251795.1 Nitrosotalea sp.
CATGAACATAAAACCAGACAGAATCAAGCTGTACGATGATCTTTTCTGTAAGTATGGCTCTAAAGAAACAATAACTTTCTAGAGGTTTAAACTAAAACCTTAGGACTAGTCGGTCAAAGGATTGCCGTAATTTCTTTCATCCCGCAGTCCTATGGTCTGCAATATCATATTCATAATATGATAAATTGCTTACTCTAAATTTTATCTAAACCTAAATTATTTGTGACAATCACATTGGCAAGAAGCAATAATGCATCTGTGTTTTTTACAGTCAAGACAACGTCTACTCCTACCTGTTTTCATTCGTAGTTCTTCAATTCGTCTTTCTTTGTCACTCATGAAAATTAGAAATAAACTAGATTTCTAAAGTGTTCTCGTATTCTGCAATATTTTAACATCCATATTTTCTAGTCCATTATTCGGTAGCTACTCGGATCAATTCAAAAATTTGTTTCCCTTTTCCTTGAGAGAGTGCTGATATCCCGCCGTTCAAACTTTCAGCGACAATGCCTTTGCCTGCAAGTACTTGAGCAGCCATGGACGAAGTATTTCCCATCATGCAAACAAGCAATGACTTTCCATCAGCTCCTCCCAACACTTTATTCAACTCTTCAGGAATTTGTTGTGTTGCTAATAGTCGCTCCACATCTCTTGCCTTTGGCACAGAGATCTTACTTTTATCTACGCCAAGAGTTTTTGCAATCATCTCTATTCCTTCCTCGCGTGGAGTATACTGGGTATGAATCCAGATTACCCTATCATAGTCGGCTATGTTTGATACAGCTTCCTGCAGGGAAACCTGAGTACGGTTCTGCTTCTTTCCAATAGCTTCCAGATTCTTTTTGTACTTTTGTATTCCGTCAGCAACTATTACGACAAACTTTCCTCCAAAACCGCCAAAGTTTGCCATCTGCATCACTGCGTATAGCGCAAGGGCGCTGCTTTCGCCCATGTCATGACCCTTGTCTACAAAAAACTTTAGCAGACGTTTTGCCTGTTCAAAATCTACTTCATGTTGTCCAGCATATCGCTCAGGCTCGTAAAACTTCAAGCCAGACGCCTTGCCTTTTGTCCTAATTCCTGCAACATCTTGATCACCCAGTGGAAATACAACGTGAAGCGACTTTTTTCCATATTTTTCAAACAAGTATCTGCTCAAGCCACCAGAAGTGCCGCCTGTACCAAAGGTGCAGACAATTCTAAAGTCTTCAAGCGAATGTCCTTTTTCATGTAATTGCTGGTCTATCTCCGCTGCGGTAACAGTTCTGTGTACATCAATGTTGAGTTCGTTGTCATACTGTTCTGGGCAGAAACAGCCGTAGATCTTTGCAAGAAGCTTTGCCAAGTTTATGATGTCTTGGCCAGCTAAAAGCGATTGTACCTCAGAACTTGCTTTATCAAAAATACTGGGGTCAAACCCAAGCTCAGATAGTTGTGAGCGAATATTAGCAGCGGTTGCTTTTGCAGCCAAAAGATTTGGGTTGTCCTTCATTCCAGGAGCGGGGCAGATGTCCATGTCAAGATTTATGATGCGTGTTTTCTCGTTTCTCAACTCCTCAAACACTCCTTCCTGTAGCTTTCTTGAGACCAGCGTAACTACATCTAGTCCAAGTTTAGATAACAGCCCAAGGGCTATCCCAAAGTTGCCTGAGGTAGCTTCGAATATTGTCTGTCCACTTCTAAGCTTCCCTTTAACAATGGTATCATGGATTATGTGGACTGCAGGCCTTACTTTAATCGAGCCTGATAGCAAGTTAGAATCGAACTTGCCGAAAACTTGCAGATCTTTATCATCAAGATTCAGCCCGAACTCTTTTCTTGCGCACTCTTTCAAATCTTCAGTAATATCAATCAGCGGTGTTACGTTAACAACCTTTGCTCCGTCTGTTTTTTCTAGGTGAGGAATCTTACTCCATATCTCTCTGTGAAAATTCTCAAGCAAAACGGTGTCACAGCTTTTCGATGTATTTGGATTCAAATTTCCTCGCTGAGTTTTGATGGTCAAGAAGATCTTATAAAATATACCATCTACTTCCGATGGTGTTTAGGGTTCAAAAACAATCGGACTAGACACCAGACTTTTTTTTGAATATCATCTTACTTTTCAGAAAGATAAATCAATATTCATATTTCTTAGCCCATGATTCCCCTGAAAACTCACTTTTCATCCTTTTAGTAATTAAGAATAAGTATGCTGATTGATGAAAGATTATAAAAATTTCAACTTGTCAGGGAATTGGA
>JAHEYD010000127.1 GCA_023251795.1 Nitrosotalea sp.
AAGCTGAGGTCGATGACAGTAAACTAGGTTAACTTTGTTAATCATTGCCTAAATATCTAGAACATTTTAAATAAATTGACGAGAACGCATGCGTTTCATTCTCATCTCAACCCCCGACGCCAAGTATTGGCGTTCTCGTCAATACTGATAATTTGACATCAACAAAATCTGACCAGGTAAAATTTGCTATTTACAAGAATTCCATAGTAAAAATGGCAATTTCTTATAAGTAGTTAAGTTAAGGTATAATAATAATTACAAAATTACTCATGTCATGTATACTATAAGAATTCCTAAAATAATTAAATTCGGAAAAAATGCACTTTCTGAAACTGAATATCCAAGAAATTCTCTTGTTGTGACTACCGCCCCTCCAGAAGTATCCTCAAAGTGGCTGGCCAAAATGGGAATTAAGGATTATCTGCTTTTTGATAAAGTTGAGCCAGAACCATCAATTGAAACAGTACAAAAGGTAATTTCGGAATACAAATCAAAGAATTTATCAGCAATAATTGGTCTTGGTGGCGGAAGCTCTCAAGACGTTACAAAATACGCAGCGACAGAACTAAAAATACCAAAGATTCTCATTCCTACCACATTTGGTACGGGCAGCGAAATGACAACCTACTGTGTTTTAAAATTTGAGGGAAAGAAGAAGCTGCTCCAAGATGAGAGATTTCTTGCAGATATGGCAGTTGTGGATGCATTTTTTCTTGCTGGCACCCCAGAAGCAATAATTAAGAATTCCGTATGCGATGCATGTGCACAGGCAACCGAAGGTTACGATAGCAAAAGAGGGAATGAGTTTACAAGATCAATGTGCAAGGCAGCATTTGATGTATTGTATGATGCCATAATAGATGACAAGCCAGAAAACTATCCATATGGTTCTATGCTTTCTGGCATTGGATTTGGAAATGCGTCAACGACTTTAGGTCATGCTCTTTCGTATGTATTTTCTAACGAAGGCGTGCCACATGGATATTCACTTTCATCTTGCACAACTGTTGCTCACAGATTCAATAAATCTATATTTTATGAAAAATTTAAAGAAGTTGTTGAGAAACTAAAGTTTGATCGTCTTTCACTAAAAATTCCATTTGATAAAGCAGCTGATATCGTCATGACAGACAAAGGTCATCTTGACCCCAATCCTATTCCAGTTACAAAAGATGATGTCATCCAGTTGTTGCAAGACATAACAAACGGAAGATTGTAAAAAATTATAATTTTTTACTTGATTTCATTGTAAAAATTGAATTGTCCCCAATTTATTATGCTTAAATACAGCAGAGAAATCAAGATGATATTATGGGGTTAAGAGAGAAAAATGATAAAATTTGGGATTCAACAGGGCCTTAACGTCGCTCGACTGGGATTAACTGAAGATCAAATTCTAACTGCATGTGTTCTAGCAGATAGAACTGGCTATGATTCAATCTGGTATATGGACCACACAAATGTGCCTCAGTGGAACCATGCAATAGTAAACGATCCATGGGTAATGCTTTCCGCCATTGCCTCAATAACTCATCATGTCGAACTGGGAACTTGTGTTACCGATGCAGTACGACGCCATCCATCAAACATTGCTCTTGCTGCAGTTACTTTAGACAGGGTATCACATGGCAGAGGAACACTAGGAATAGGTGCTGGTGAAGCTCAAAATATTAAAGAGTTCAAGATACTTTGGGACAAACCAGTAGGAAGATTTGCAGAACAACTTCAGGTAATTAAATTATTATTTCAATCATCACCGTCAAACAGGGTTAATTTTGATGGTGAGTTCTATAAGTTAGAACAGGCATGTCTACAAGCAAGAAGCATCAGGCAGCCTCATCCACCAATATACATGGCTGCCGGAGCTCCACGAACCCTTGATCTTTGCGGTCAATACGGAGACGGTTGGATACCAATTGGGTACACTCCTGAGCTGTATGAAGTACATGCTAAAACAATTAAGGACTCGATGAAAAAAAATGGGAGATCAGATAAAGATTTCCAGTTTGCAGTTGACATTGATGTTTACTTTGCTGATGATGCCGAAGAAGCATGGGTAAAGATGAAAAACGCAGTCAAAGTTAGTCTATTCAAACCAGAAATTCTAAAAGTTCACAATATAAATAATGTAGAAGGTTTTGATTTTAAAAAATACTTTACTGAATACTCCATGTCTAATCAAGAATGGATCGTGAAGATGCGAGAAGCCGCTCAGACCATACCTGACAAGGTAG
>JAHEYD010000128.1 GCA_023251795.1 Nitrosotalea sp.
GTTTCTTTTCACCTTCTCTCAAGTGATTGATGATACCAAGAATCAGGCCAAATGTTACCATACCAAGGCCGATATATCCACTAATTAACAAAAGTTTTCGAAGCCCATGGATTGGATCAAAGAATGCTCCAGCAGCAGGAAGAAGTTGCATGCCAAGTATTGTGTTTAGATAACCAAACAAGTAGCTATTGAGATGGAATCCAAAGTACAAATCGAATGTGAATCCTAAAATCATTGCAATAATAGCACCAGGAGTCATTGCCTTCGCCAATTTTACCATCTGTCTTGGTTTCAATATTTTCAATGCAAAACTTCTCAACGGCTTTGGCATGATATTCAAATTACGCTTTCCACCCTCTACTCTTCTGATTACCCATCTGCAAACAAGAAGGATCACAAGACCATAACCTGCATCACCTACCATCATACCATAAAAGACTGGAAAGAGAAGACCAAAAATTAGAGTGGGATCAAATTCCTTGCCTGATGGAAGAGAATAAAATCTAATGAAGGCTTCAAACAACTTGAATCTTTTCGGGTTTGCAAATAATGTTGGTGGTTTTTCTTTAGTTTCTAATTCATAAACTATTGTTCCTTTTGCATGTTTGTCTAAATTAGTCTCAACCTTTTTTAGTTCTGATTTTGGAACCCAGCCTTCTAAAGCAAAAGAATCAGATGTCACTCCTAGATTATCAATGACTTCAAGTTTTTTATTTTCGATTTCAAGTTGTTCTTCAATACAAACAATATTAGCATAATGTTTTTGAGAAATTTCTGCCAGTTGTCTATCAATTTCATTTAATTTTTGAGTTAGCTCGTTAAGAACACTTCCTAGTGATTGTTTTAATTGAACGGGTGTTCCATTGAGTTTTGGTACCGCTTCAAGTTTCACATTGTGTTCTTGAACAGCAGTAGCAAGAGCGTGAGGAGGAAAGTTTGGGAACGTAATAAGAACAAAATGTGTAGTTTCTTTTCCTTCTTTTGAATAAAGAAAAACGTCTTGATTGTTTACCTCTAATGCTTTCTTAAAAGCAGGGAATTTTCCTGAATCCAAACGACCAAAGTAAGAATGAGCCAATGCCAGATGGAGTACGTTCAAGTCTTCTGGGAAAAAGGAAAATTCTTCAACAAGGTTGATGCTGTTTTCAGTTTCACTGATTTTAGTTAGGTGGTTTTCTTTTTCTCGTTCAAGAGAAGCAACAGTAACATCAATATCAATTGATTTTGCCGCTTGCAACAGGTTTTCAACTGTTGAAAAACGCTGGCAGGAAGTAACTGGAATTGGGGGCAGAACGGTTTTGAATGCTCTGATTCTAAGGAGTTGATCTGAGACTTGTCTGTAAAAGTCGTTATCATGTTCATTTTTGAGTATGGTAGCCACATCTTTTGATAATGGTTCCAATTGTACTATACCCATATCATGTAAAACCGAAATTACAACTTGCCTGTCTTTTCTTAAACCAAGGACTGCCATCATTGTCATTGGAGCAGGCTTAAGTACCATTATTCTACACCTTTTAACAAAATATCTAGTATTCCACTAACAGTTTTTTCATCAATTTGTGTCGATATAGTTTTTGATTTTGTTTTTGCTTCTTCAATAATCTTGTCTACTTCAATTTCTCCTTTTTTTCTTGCTTGATCAATACTTGTTTCGACTAATTTTTCGCCTTGTGTTTTTGCTGACTCTATTGCTTTGTCAGCATCAATTTGAAAGGATTTGATGTCTTCTGCTACTTTTTTCTTGAAATTTTGAATTTCTTCCCATGCCTTTTCTTCGGCCTCCTTAATTTGTTTGAGCGAATGAACGTATTTTTCTTGTGTTGACATGTTATACACCTATAAGAAATGCTTTATTGCATACAGTGCTATAGTAATTGTACCGAGAATATTACCAATTTTAAATGCTCTCACAATCAGATAGAATTTCTTTTGTTGTTGATTTGCAAAATTAGCTGGCAAGTATTTCTTTCTCCTTTTGAATATTTTCTTGTTCTCTCTCACCCATCTTGCGCTTTACTGTTTTTAACATGATGAATGTATCACGTTCCATCTCAGCTAGTCTAAATACAATGAATTTTACTGCATTTCGTAATCTTGGAATGAATACATTTTCTATTGCATTGGATTTTCGTTTGGTTTTTTCTATTTCATAGAGAAGCTTTCGTAGTGTGGTTTCTTTTTCTGCAACATCAAGAACCATTTTGTGAACGTTTTGAAA
>JAHEYD010000129.1 GCA_023251795.1 Nitrosotalea sp.
TTCGACCACAATAGGCTGTAACTTTGTTTCCGATTTTGGATCTTTTGATACTTTAAAGAATACATTCGTTTGGTCCGAGTCTGAGCTTACTGTAATTTTGTATAGTCCATAAACTGTTCCGCGTGAAGGTACTGTCCAAGTCCACGTAAATTGTCCATTATTAAGAGTCACGCCACCCTGTGTAGTTTTACCGTTAGGATCTGTCAGCTTTATGGTGTAGGCAGATTGAGCGGTAAAGGTAGAAACACCTCCTGTTAGTGTCACCTTTTCATCAACGCCGTATACTTCTTTATCCGTCGAAGCAATGATCCTGACTCCTGCGCTTAGATCAACAGAATCTTGCACTACAAATGATGTGGAGGCATGTTCATTGGCATATGTTGCCTTGAGCAGATATTTTCCGTTTTCAAAAACATTTCTAGATATAGTACTTTTTACCTCAAAATTTCCAGAAGCATCAGGTACGCCAGTAAAGGAGTATTGAGCGTCTATATTATCACTTGCAGTTCCACGAGGATCACGTTTTGATATTATTGGGGTTCCATCTTCTTTTGTAATTGAAATTTGTACTCCTAGCCTTCCAAGATCCTTTTCCTCTATTACTTTACCTGAAATAACTATTTGATCACCAATATTATAGGATTCTTTGTCAGTTGAAATTGAAAGTGGTTTTGATTCTTCTTCAACAAATTCGTTTGGATTTTGCACCACTTTGAAAGATATTTCAGCGGAACCAATTTCTTTTGACACTTTAACTTTATAATCTCCATAACGAATTTCATCGTTTGGTATTTTGAATTCGTATTTGAAGGTGCTATCACCTTCCAACCTAACTATATTCTTAACAACAAATGTATCGGTTACGTCTTTGCTTTTATAAGATTGTACAATTTCAAGATCAAGGGAAGAAACCCAGACTTTGTTACTTCGACCGCTAATTATTACAGTGTCTCCAAGTCCATACACCCTCTTGTCTGTAGATAAAGAGATTATGGTGTCTTCTTTTATTTCCGGTACTACTTCGTATGAAGCCATAGTTGTTTTCTTGTCATATGTTGCAGCAACAGTGTATTCTCCAAACACTGGCTTGACTGAATTTATAAAGAATTTAGTCGAAAAGTTGCCTTTGGCATTTGGGTATAGTGTTCCATCATAAACTAGCTTGTTGTGAGGATCAAAAACCTTGAATTTCATACCTGCAAATGGAACAATTTTTGAGGTGTTTGCACTAAGTATTGCAGTCTCACCAGGAAGGTAGACGGATTTATCAACACCAATTGATATTATGGTAGATGATTCATTTTCTGGACCGGTAAATGCCTTTTCAGTTATGATAAATGATGTTTCAGTAGTCTCGCCGGCATACTCTGCAATAATTTTGTAGTTGCCTTCCGGTACGTTTAGTACTTTATCAGTCTTCATTTCTGTTTTAAACAAATTCATTCTGTCTGGAAATAATGAAATGGATTTTTTGAAATTGTGTGGTCCTGTAATTTTGAGATGAATTTGTTGAATAGTATATTGATTGGACAAAGTAACTTTTTTAGAAACTTCGCCACTAATTTTTACTACATCTCCAGAAGTGTAGATTATTTTATCGGTTGAAACTTTTATTGATAAAAATTCGCTTGATGTGGTAAAACCAGTCTTGCCATTTGATGAACCTGCATTTGATGTTCTAAAAATCCAATCGGTAGAAGAGTTTGTATCAAATCCATCGGTAGTCCTTTGCCAAGACTTGAGGCCGTTTTCAATGTCCCGTAATGTTGCAGTAGAATCTACAATTTCTCCATTTTTATCCTTTAGTTGAATCACTGATGAAGTATCGGGAAACCATAAGGGACCATAAGAAAAAGTAGCAAACCCTCCACTTTTCAATTTCGTGCCCTCTGCTATTGTGTATATCTTTTTTATGCCACTAGTTGCCCCAATTTTCCATCCTCCCAAGTCGACTGTAGTGTCGGTAGGGTTGTAAAGTTCAATCCATTCAAAAACGCTTTTTGAATCATCTCCTGGAGGATTGATATCTACTTCATTGATTACAACATGTGATTCTGTACTAGTTGACTGACCTCTTACTGGAGCTACTTGTCCAAGTAATAAGATCATGACAAGAAATCCGAACATTATATGTAACTTCAATTCTCTTACCTTTGCTATCATTTCATCATAAATAATGTAATTTTAGGTGTTGATTGTGG
>JAHEYD010000022.1 GCA_023251795.1 Nitrosotalea sp.
TAGGTTCTAAACAACTAGTTTCGCAAACAGTATATCGCTTTCAATCTCCTTGTGCTCCTGAATTATAGAAACGCGAAACTTTACATCATGAGGTTCAGAAGGTTTGAACTCTATTGAGGCAGTAAACTCTGCTTTATTTTCAAACATGTTATCTTTGCTTATGAATAATCTTGATAGATTTTGTGAAATGGGTTTGCCATTGTATGATTTGTAAACTATGAGTTGGTTGGAGTTTAAGATTTGGGTGTTGATCACAATCCCATCATATCTTCCTTGATATCTCACTTCAACTCTGCCTTTTATCTCACTATGAGGAACTATATTCAAATTTTCCAACTTCAATTCAACATCTTTCATATTCTATGCGTCACACATTAACGATAAATAAATTATGAACAAAAAGCGGGCCCGAAGGGCTTCGATCCCTTGACCACTGGATTAGAAGTCCAGCACTCTATCCATGCTGAGCTACAGGCCCAAGAAGTTTGGCTAGGGCTACCATATTAAGAGCTTTTTACAACCATTTTTTGTTATTTAGTTCTCTTTCCATTTTAAAAAGAAATTGTTGTGAATAACCAGCAAAAGGACCAAAATGCCTGACAATTTTTTCATGTATGTCTTCATATTTTTTTTTAGTAATTGATCTACTGATTGATTCATCAAACACATCAGAATAATACTTACGTAAAATTCGTAGAGTCCACCTGTCTATTGGAAACGCTTCAATTTTTTCAAGTGAGAATAAAAGTATGCAATCAGCAATCTTATCACCTATACCATATACATCTACAAGGATATCCTTCGCAGTTTTGTAGTCCACCTTTTTTAAATAATTAAAATCTATTCTTCCTGATACGATATTTTGTGATGCTTTCTTTACATACTTTGCTCTAAAGCCTAATCCGCACGATAAAAGTTCTGTGATGTTAGAATTGGCAAGTTTCTCAGGTATGGGGAAAGTGTAAAATTCATGACCATCGAAATTTATTCTCTTACCAAATTTCTTTGTAATTTTTTTTAACATTTGTTTTATGTTTCCAATCGATACATTTGAAGAACAAATAAATGAAATGTAGCATTGAAAGGGATCTTGTCGTAACAGTCTTAATCCAGGAAAACGTGAGACTGCATCTTTTACAAGCTTGTCTTTTCTTATACTTTGTAGAATTTTTTCTATATCGTCATCTTGTCTAAAAAAATCAGACATCTTTTTTTCTGAAGAGATAATCTTAAACGGATCTTGTGTAATTTTTAAAATTTCGGAACCATTAAGACCATACCACATACCACCAATTTTATCCCAAAGAAAAACTTGACCACTATTAATGGTTATATCTAAATCTATTTTCTTTAATTCTTGCATCTTAAACAGTAATTACTTCCCCAGCTTTTGGAGCATGTGCCTCAAATCCAAATCTTTCATGTATCTCATCTGCAAACTTTGTACAAGAATCTCTGTCTCCATGAATAGTTAAAATCTTTGGATTTCCTTTTATTTTCTTGACAACCTCAAAAAGATCTTTTCTATCTGCGTGACCAGAAAATTCAAATT
The DNA here is from genome assembly GCA_023251795.1 of Nitrosotalea sp. Taxonomy (GTDB): domain Archaea; phylum Thermoproteota; class Nitrososphaeria; order Nitrososphaerales; family Nitrosopumilaceae; genus UBA8516. The sequence goes on from JAHEYD010000022.1 coordinate 1,553, forward strand.
GTTTAACATCTGCTTCTGTTTTCACATCTCTTCCACGAATATTGACTTTGCCAGTCTCAAGTAATTTTCTGCCAGGTGTACCATCTCCTTGATATGATACCATTGCAATACCATTTTTCTTATCAAGTGCAAGTTGTTGTAAGTAGTATACCGCTGAACCTCCAACAAGCATTCCAGCTGGAGATATCACTACACATGGTTCTTTTAATGCATTTTTTCGTTCTCTTTCTCCTTTGATCCACATAGCTTGATGAATTGAATCAGCAAAAACTTTTGGATCACGTAGGTATTCTGGATAGCGAAGCATTATTTCATTTACTTTTATGGCCATTCCGTCCATTATGACTTTGTGTTTGAATTTTGCGTTTTTTAAGACACAAGCAATCTCCTGAGATCTTTCTACTGAAAAAGCTGGCACAAACAGAGTTCCCTTTCTATCTAACACTTCATATACGAATTCCATGAATTCTTCTTCAGTTTCATTTCGTGGTGTTTGATCAGTCTGTGAATAAGTGCTTTCCATTATAGCCAGATCAATCTCATCAAAATCAAAGTCTGCTTTCCGTAACATGCGTGAACCTCTTGGATTAATGTCTCCTGTATAGTAGATTCTTTTATTTTCAGACTCGACAATCACTGCACCACCACCAACTACATGTCCTGATTCGCGCAGCTCAAATGACGCATTACCTTTCTTGATTTTCTCTCTATATGCTATTTCTTTGGAATGTTTTATCATGTTAACAACCTCTGGCATTTCAAAAGGGAAAAAATTCTTTTGTAGCCTAAGCATATCTTCAATCAAAAGTCTAGATAGATCCAACGTCGGTGGAGTCGCATAAACATCATTTTTTCCGTTTACAAAAAGCGATGGTACATAACCAGAATGATCAAGATGTGCATGAGTAATAACGACAGCATCTATGTCTCTAGGTTTTACATGCATTGGATATTGTGGTTCTTTTCCCAAAAGAACACCATAATCCAAAAGAAAATTTGCACCATTACAATTAACTTGAAATGCCGATCGGCCTACCTCTTGAGCCGCACCAAGAACTTTAACCTGCAAGAATTCAAAGTCTTTTCAAAGTACCTTTAAACGTTTAGCGTTTTTCATATCATCCTACTTTTTAGATAATTTACAAAAGACTTAATTAGATCAACTAAAATGATCTGTCCATGGGTAGAACCTACGAACAATGGTGGAATACTATCCCAAAAGACCTTCGAGACAAAGTTCGCAAGGGTGATGAGGGAAACAAGCCATTACTAAATCAGATAAATTGGGTTTGGGTACACAACATGATGAATCAAAAAGGCGATCTAAATCCTACATCTGCTGAATTACTTGACTGGATAACTAGTGGTCAAATCGACGCTATACGCCAGATTAAGAAGTAATCAAACATAATACTAACTTTCTGTTTTATTTTATTTTGCTTATTGAAAAAATTCTATAACTCTGTTATGGATTTTACAGATGGTTTAAATAGCAAACCATGACATGATCAAAAAGAGAAGATAATATGCCAATAGCAATACTTCCAGACATTGATGAACAAAGATGTATAGGCTGCGCACTATGCGTAGAGATCTGTACTTCTCTTGGTCCAGATGTACTCCGTGTAAAACCCGTTGAGGGTTGGAAGAGAGGAAAAGCATTCGTCTTTTATCCAGAAAGATGCATCTCTGATGGAGCATGCATCGGAGTTTGTCCAACAAAGTCAATCTTTTGGATGAGGCCAATGACTTACACAGCTGGTCAACCAGTTCCTCTTCACAAGAACGGAGTCTTTGTAAAAGGCTGGGCAGAAGACGCCGCACTAAGCAAATAAGCGGAATCTGTTCGCACTCCTTTTTCTTATTTTACTATCTGCTAATTGATATTATTTTGATCTTTTTAGGCAGCAATTTTGTATGATATTTTAAAAATTCATCATTTGCTATGTAAACTGTTTTGAAATTATTGTTAACAAAAAAGGTTTTCCATGTTTTTGTAAACTCTGAAAACTCATTTTGATTATATCGCATTCTTGGCATGACATAATGTGATGCAGGATACATATCAGAAATTTCAAGTGGGATTATTCCAAGAAAAGGATTAAACTGGCAAAACTGAACACGATCATATTTTTTTACAAACCGCTTTTTCAAATCATTATATTCCTTTGAAAGATAAAAGGGTCTGACTGTGCCATCTGGCACAATAACAAGAGTATCTTTTTTACACTTGAACTTACGAACCAAAGCATGAAATGATCTGACTTCGGGTCGAAACTGATCTTCTTTTGAAAAGAGAAAGATGGCTTTTTCCTTAAATCTAGGGGTTCTATCTATAAAATATTCTGGGTTCTCAGTAAATACATTGATGGTTTCAAAGATCTTCGGATGTGAACGGGCCTTTTTGAGAACATATTCCCATAATCTTCCTTCATGAATGACTTCTTTTACCCTATCGACCTCAGCTTTTATTGCAAATAAGTTGTGCAATGCGACTTTGTTTACCCTATCTTCAGACTCGAGAGCAAGCAACTCTTTTGGAGTATATTTTGAACAAATCTCACAACTGCAAGAAAAATATGATATCTCATCAAGCCTAGTTGTTACATCATCCATTATGTATCTGTCTTTTCTTGCATAAAGTATGTATGATGCAGAATCAAATGTGTCGCATCCTAATGCAACTGCGAGTGGAATTGTCATAGGATGACCTGCCCCAAAAAGATGCAATGGAATAGAGTCAGGCATCTGTTTTTTTGCAGTAAGTATCATGTTTGCAAGTAACTTGTACTCGTATGATTCCATGAATTCAACTGGGCTTCCAAGTGCGAGCATTTCAAATCCATATTCTACAAGAGTTTTTGTTGATCTTTTTACAAGATCAAAATGTTCTCCTCCTTGTATTGGACCAACCCATATCGGTCCATTTTTTTCACTCTGGTCTAGAGTTTCTTTTGAAACTCTTAAGGTATGATCAACGTAAGACTTTGCCTTTTTTTTAGAGAGACCGTAACCAGTTGGTTTATCAAGTGGAATTGCAATATCAGTTCGTATATTTTTTTCAAAAGACGCCATGTCTTTTGGCTCTACATCTACTCTACCATATTCTAAGACTTGATATCCACCAGAATCTGTCATTACAGATCCATCATAATTTATGATATCATGAATGCCGCGTTTTACTGCTTCTTCTTTGTAATTGTTTAAAGTGATGTAGGCGTTTGTTATTATCAAATCAAAACCCATCTCACGCATTTTTTGTGGTGAAATAGACTGCCTAACGGGATGAACTACAGGCACATAAGCGGGTGTTTCTACCTCCCCATGATTTGTATGAAGTATTCCTATCCTTCCTGCAAGGTCACTTTTTTTTATCTCAAACATTTTACAATACCATCAAGTGGGGCGTTATTTGAAGTTAGTAGGGGAAAAATCGTTTTAGGTCATTTTTTTCAGAAATCAAACCAAGCCAATCTACTTCATCTTCCTGAAAAACGCCCTTTATAAAAAGTTCCCCTATCTTCTTTACAATTGTACTTACAGATTTGCTAGTTGTATTTATCTGAAAAGTCCTGTCTGAACCAAACTCATTTATTGAATCAAAATACGTTACTCCAAGAACTTCGCTACCAAGATTCTCAATTGCTTTTTTGTGTGAATATTTTCTTTTTTTATAAACAGAAATGAGTTTGTACGGATCCCTTCTTAGAACGACTGCGACCTTTACTTGTTTTTTTGAAATTACATACGGTGCCAAGTGCCCAACAACAAGCGAGTTTTTTGTAATCATTTTTCCAAGTATTTTTTTTAATTTTTTTACATCAACATCAAACGTCCCTTCACTTTCTTCAAAAATCCTCTCTTGTATTGCTACCTTGTTTATGTCGATTAGATCCAAACTTAATCTCCTTGCAAGCTGTTTTGCCACTGTGTGTTTTCCTACCCCTGGATTACCGGTTATTACCTTTGACAACACATGTAATCAAAACAAATCGGATTAAATGATTTCTGCAATACTAAATAAGAGCATAAATTTAGATAGTTGCCATGCAAATTGGGCTTCTTGGTAAGACAAATGTTGGAAAATCAACTTTCTTCTCAGCAGCAACTGAGACAACTGCACAGATAGGAAATTACCCTTTTACTACCATAGAACCAAACGTTGGAATTGCACACGTCAAAGCAGAATGTGCCTGCAAACACTTTGGGATAGATCACAAACATCCTTTGTGTTTTAATGGAACAAGACTCATCCCAGTAAAATTAATTGATGTGGCTGGCCTTGTCCCAGGAGCTCATGAAGGTAAAGGTCTTGGTAACAAGTTTTTGGATGATGCAAGACAATCTGAAGTATTAATCCATGTTGTTGATGTATCAGGATCAACAGACATTCAAGGCCATCCCGTTCCTATAGGGACACATGATCCGATAGAAGATGTCAAGTTCGTTGAGGAAGAATTTGATCAATGGATGAAACAAATCTTACAACGTGAGTGGCAGAAACTGTTAAGAGAAATGGAAAGTAAGGGTGCAAAAATTGTTCAAGGAATTGCGCAAAGGTTCAGCGGACTTGGAATAAAAGAATACGATGTTGAAATAGTCATTCAACACTTGAATCTTCAAACAAAAAAACCAAAGGAATGGTCTGATTCCGATCTTTCTACTTTCATAAAAGAACTACGAAAAAAAACAAAACCTCTAATCATTGCTGCAAACAAGGCTGATATTTGTCATGATTTGAGTATTGTTGACAAGCTAAAAAAAGAAAGAGCTACTATACTATGCAGCGCTGAGACAGAATTACTTTTAAAAAAGGCAACAAAGAGCGGGTTGATCGATTATTTTCCAGGTGAAAAAAATTTCAAAATTAAAGAAGGGATTAACCTCAATCCTCAGCAACAAAAAGCACTAGATCTAGTAAAATCAGTTCTTTCAAAAATTGGAACTACCGGTGTGCAACATGCCTTAGATTCGGCATGTTTTGAACTTCTTAAACTAATTGTAGTATATCCTGTTGAAGACGAAACAAAACTGTCAAACAAAGATGGTCAGGTCTTGCCAGACGCAAGACTCTTGCCTGCCAATTCTACTGCAAAGGATCTTGCTATAACAATACACGCAGATCTGGCAAAGGGATTCTTACATGCAATAGATGTTAAGACAAAGCAAAGAATAGGTGCGCAGCATCAACTAAAAAGTGGGGACGTCATAAAAATAGTATCGACATTGAGTAGAGGATAAAATGATAGGACTTGGGATAGAAAGTACGGCTCATACATTCTCATGTGCCATATTGGAAAAAACTGGCAAAGGTGGAAAAATCCTTTCGGATGTAAGAAAGATCTATAGACCTCCAGATGGTGAGGGAATTCATCCAAGAGAAGCATCTAGACATCATGCAGAAAATTCACCTATGGTGTTATCCGATTGTTTGCAAAAAGCAGGTGTCAAAATTACTGATCTCGATATTGTGTCATATGCTGCTGGTCCTGGACTTGGACCTTGCTTGAGAATAGGAGCCGTCGTTGCAAGATCTCTTGCATCATATTATGACATTCCAATTTATCCTGTAAATCATGCAATTGGTCACATCGAACTTGGGAAGATGTTGACTGGAGCAAAGGATCCACTAGTGTTGTTAGTTTCTGGAGGTCATACAATGATCTTGGCATTCTTATCAAAAAAATGGAGAGTGTTTGGAGAAACTTTAGACATCACACTTGGTCAGTTACTAGATCAGCTTGGAAGATATGCAGGATTTGCATCTCCATGCGGTGAAAAAATTGAGGAGCTAGCATCAAAGTCAAATAACTATGTCTCACTTCCCTATGTTGTAAAGGGGAACGATGTATCATTTTCCGGTTTGCTTTCTGCAACAAAACATGTGATTTCAAAAAATCTTGAGGATGGATATTTTTCATTACAAGAAACTGCATTTGCAATGATCGGAGAAGCCACAGAACGTGCTCTATCATTTACTAGAAAAAAAGAACTTCTAATAGTGGGAGGTGTTGCTGCAAACAAAAGACTTTCAGAAATTCTGATGAGTGTATGTAAAAGACAAAACTGTAAGTTTTTCGTATCCCCTAAAGAATATGCAGGTGACTGTGGTTCACAAATTGCTTGGGTAGGATTACTAGAATCACCTCATAAATCTGGAGCTAATCTAGAAGACACATTTGTGAGACAATCCTGGCGACTTGATACGGTTGAAGTGCCTTACTGACCATTGTTTTGTAATATTGCTTCCTGTAGAGTTTTAAGCCATTTGTTAGTGTTGTAGACCCCAAACTTGTATGTCTTTTCCCCTTCTGGTGTTTTGACTTTAATCCAAACTTTTTTTATAAGCCACCCTTCTTTTCCTACCTGTACAATTTGGTTTAACGGTACATCAATAACAGTCTCTCCAAATCTTTTTGAAAAATCTGCTATTCTTCCCTTTGATTTATCAAAGGCAATTCTCACGTTTGTTAATGTAAGAATTCCACTACCTATAGAATCCTCAGAACAATCTTCTTGAATTATCTTTTTTTCCGAGTCTTCCATAACTAAGTTTTAATCTCTACCTACAAGTTATAACTCTAATGAAATTATTAAAAAAAGGCGCAGAAGCTGACATTTATCTTACTTTATGGAATGGGAATAAATCTGTACTAAAAATTAGAGAAAAAAAAGATTACAGAAACTCAACACTTGACAGAAGAATAAGAGAACAGAGAACTATACGTGAATCAAATGTCATGTCAGATGTAAAATCATTTGGTGTCTGTTCGCCTCTTGTATATTATGTTGATACAAAAATGTGTAAGATATTCATGCAACACATGGAAGGAAAACTAGTACGCGATCTACCAAATCAAAAAATTATAAAAACTTGTGAAGAAATTGGTAAGATTGTAGGCAATTTACATAAAAATGGAATCATGCACGGTGATCTAACCACTTCAAACTTCCTCTCTATGAGAGACAAAGTGTTTGTGATTGATTTTGGGCTAGCACAGAGAACGGATAAAGTAGAAGATCATGCAATAGATCTAAGACTTTTCAAAGAGATACTAAACAGTGCCCATGCTGATATCATGGAAAAATCATGGGGTGGATTCCTAAAAAGCTACAAAAAGGTAGTAGGATTGCCACGGCATAATCGAGTTTTATCTCAAGTCTCAGTCATAGAAAGCAGGGGAAGATACGCAAACGTTGTCTAGTATATTGTTCGCATCATCAAACAAAAACAAGTATGAGGAAGCCAAAGGCATCTTGGCAAAATTTGGAATTTCTCTAAGATTCTTCAAATGTAATTTACAGGAAATGCAAGCAGATACGCTTGAAGAAGTAGCTTTTCACAAAGCGCTTGATGCCTTTTCAAAATGTTCAAAGCCTGTCATTATAGAAGACGACGGTCTTTTCATAAATTCTTTGAAAGGTTTTCCTGGGCCCTATTCATCCTTTGTATTCAAGACAATTGGAAATGAAGGAATACTAAAGCTACTAAAATCAAAACGGAGTGCAACATTTCAGTCAGTCATAGCATACTATGAAAGAAAAAATGATGTGCAATTATTTAATGCTGCTGTAAGCGGAAAAATTTCACAAAAACCTATTGGAAAAAAATGGGGCTATGATCCAATATTCATACCTCAAGGTCAAACAAAGACATATGCTCAGCTAGAAGAAAAAAATTTAGTGTCCCACAGATATCTTGCAATAAAAAAATTTGCTAATTGGTATTTGCATAGGCAGGAATCAAACGATCGATGAATCGTTCCTGATTCTGCAACACTACTATCCTTGACATAACACTTTCATCCATGACTGAAAAAACTTCACTTTTATTTGCAATCTCCGATGCAAAGTGCCTTACCTCATCCATCTCCAGGCTGTTTGAATATTCTAGTCTGTTTGTAGATCTTCCTACGTGCATGTATGACTTTAATTCTACAAAATGCGGATTTGCTTGCTTGAACATCTTTGCATATTCAGGAATTAATTCGTCATTACAATTGTAATCTCTTATCAAAGTAACCCGGAGCACAGTTCGTGTATTCATCTTTGAAATCATCTTAAGACTGGCATTCCATCTTTCCCATGAGTCTTTGTATCTTGGTTTGTTAACTATCTGAAAAATTTCCTCATTTGCAGCATTTGTAGAAAGATACAACTGAGTAGGTAGTGCATCTTCATCTTGTAATCTTTGTAACATGTCAGGTTCTTGGCCATTTGTAACAAGAAAGATTGACTTTGTTGCAGGCAAAGTCTTTAGATATTTTATGAGTTGTGGTAGTTTTGGATACATGGTTGGTTCTCCAGAAAGTGATATAGCGTAGTGACTTGGAAGCAATGATTCGTCAAGCTTCTTCTTGTCTTGTCTTGGATCCCCGTAATGTCCCATGATGAGCTTTGTTCTTTCTTCCATGAGATTTTCCACAATCACCTCTGGTTCTGCCACTTTGTTTTCAGGCATCTTCATTGAATTGTAAAACTCCATTGGCCTCCAACAGTAGATGCATCTATTCTCGCAATACATTCCAGCTGGAGAAAACTCCATGCATCTATGAGTTGTAATGCCATAAAACTTCATTTTATAACAATCTCCTTCGTTTTTGAATGATTTTTTTGTCCAGTGACATAATTCTACTGTAGCATGATCAGAAACTCCGTACTTTGCTTTTTTCAGTTGGCTTAGTATCATTGGTTTTATCTGGATTATTTCATTATCGGACTCTATGGTTTCGCCTGAACAACTCATGAGATTAATCTGATACGGTTTTAATTAAATCTACAGGAATTTACAAAAAACGTGATATCTGATTCATAAATACGTGTATATAAGTGAAAACTAGGTTTTATCTCGATGATAAAGGCCGTAAGTGTTGCAGGACTTGAAACGGAAGGAACTCCATTTAAAAAACCAAGCGTACAACTTGAGGAAGCAGCTAGAACAATATCTTTAGGGCATCTTACTTGGATCGAATGTGTTGTAGATAACATTGTTGAAGAAACCCCGAAGATTCTAGAAAGTCTTGGCATCAACATGGATGCGTCTGTTCTTTTGTCAGGATATGTATCGCATTATGAAGACAAAGAAGATACACTTGGCTTGATGCTTCCATTTGTAGTCACAGGAGCAAACAAAACACAAACATCGCCTCTTTTGATTTTCATAAAAAAAGATCTTGTCGTTACTATCCACGATGATTACGGAGGTAAAATAACAAGACTGTACAATTATTCTAATACATTACTGCGTAAGCTTCCAAAAGAACCAGAAAGCTGGGCAGACAGACAGACCATACTGGTAGCAAGAATAATAGATGAACTCAGTGAAACAAACTTTTCAATTCTGCGTTTGATCATAGAAAGAGCAGAACAACTTGAGCTTGATCTCGCAGGTGCAAGACAAATCCAGAAGGATTTATCCCTTGAGCTTTCTGATATGAAGACTTCACTTCTTACTTTCCTTAATGCTGTGTGGGCAACATACGATACTGTTCAGAACCTAAAGTATGGAGATGCTGAGATGATTTCTGACGATGAAATAATACTTGGCAAATTTGAAGTCCTTCTTGGTAGACTTGACAGACAGATACAAATGTCAGAAAACGTCATGCAGGTAGTTGCTACAGGAATAAACGTAATTCAGGCTGAAGTTTCCAACAAACTTGCAACTCTCATAGTCTGGCTTACTGTAGCTGGAACTGCGGTTCTTGTACCAAATACACTTGCAACCATTTTTGGCCTATTTCCAGATAGTGAGAAAAATTTCTATTGGATGATTCCTACCTTGGTTGCATCAACTGTACTTTCTGCCCTTATTACATATAGATACACAAAGAGATGGAAAGTCAAATCATTTGGGATGCGTAAATTCCGAAGCATAAAGAAGAAACTACGCTACAGCTAATTTATCAAACAAAATTTTTGGAACTTTCTATTTCCAAGGAAGAAGATATGCTGCACCATAATATGTAATCACAGCAGTTATTCCCATTGCAACAAACCACAGCATTCCACTTCGCATACGCTGCAATATTTTCCAGTCAATAATAAACTTACAGTCTGATTCTCATGTTAGGATGTAATTCAAAATAATCTATTAGTTAAGATTAATACTGGATAGAAAAGGATCCGTCCTTGGTGGCCCTTGTAGTACAGTGGCCAGTATAGGGGACTGTGGATCCCCGGACAGGGGTTCGATTCCCCTCAAGGGCCTCTTTATTTTAAAATATGCCATACTTGCTTGATTCCATCTCTTCTTTAATAGCAAGCTTAACCTTCAACTGTTTCTGGGACAGCTTATCTATGAGCCAAGTAAGAAATTTCTTCTCTAACCCCTTTCCTTTAATTTTATCAAAACTAGATCCCATTTGATCTGACAACTTTTGCGCGAGAACCCTGTTCACACATACTACATAAAAGTGCCAACCAAACGCAAATTCAGAGTCTGTGACAATAAAATCATTCTCTCCATGTACCATCTGTTCTAGATTTCTCAAGGTAGAGATGATTTCTCGGCTTGTATTCTCGTAATCTGCGGCAGATACATTGATGTTTATTCTTTCATGCCACATAGGATTCTTTACTATTTTTCCAGATAAAAACATGACTGATCATAGATCCATCTAATGCTTATTCAAAAGATACTCTACATCTATATTGAAAAAAGTCTTTAGTATGCTAATGTACGTCTTTATGGGTTGAGGAATTTCATCACCACAAGCAACTCCTAGATTTTTTGCATTTATCCAAATCACAAGAGATTGTAGTATAGTAAGAAATCGATCATTACCAGCCTCTGGTAACCCGATTGCTTTGGTGTATCTTTCTGAAAATTCCCACGCAGTTACAAAATCGACACAATCAGTACCAAACACTGCAAGAAGCTGCTCTTTTAGGTCATTTGCTTTTTTAAAAGGAACCGTGTTTAGAATATAGGGAAACTCCACTTTGTCAGGAAGGCATCCTGGCAATGGACCCCAAATTGTTATTATTTTACAGCCACTTTTCAACAATGAAAATCTGTTCATCATATTATCGATTATTTGTTGATCTGCAAACCAAAATAAAATAACCGTAGCATCGCTAAAATCTGCTTGTCTTATGTCTTTACATTGTAATGTATAGTCTGACAAATTTTTTTTTAGAAGTTTTTTTCCCAAACTAACTTTTTCTTCATCATTATCTATTCCAACTGCCCTTTTTACTCCAAATTCTTCTAAAGCTATAGAAACTCCCTTTCCATTTCCACATCCAAGATGATAAAATATGTCATTCTTGCCAAGTTCTGCAAATCGAAATATTTCTCGGAAAGCATTATCTGGAAGCTGCACTTCTTGTCCTGAAAGAATAGACTGTGGGAGTGATGCAAGATATTCCTCTATCTTCATGACTGGAAAAACAACGATTCTAAATTTATTCCCTTATTCTTTCAAGTGTGGATACTGCTTGCCATAATGTCACTCTTACATATGATGGCATATTTGGGTCCTGTGTTATGTCGTCTAACAAGCTTATTGCATTTGCAGCACGCATTGAAACAGAATATTCTTGTTTTTTTAGTTCTGTTGTTAAATCAGTTATACTCTTTTTAATATTCTTTGGAGTAGAAGGGTTTGAAGTTATTTCTTCAAGTGTGACAATGGCTTGATTGAGAGTTTCTGTGTTCTGAGATTTTTTGTCCACCATTGTACCATCAAAGCTACCTAATTGTACTGATTTTATAAAGTTTGCACTCAGAGTTCCAAAAATATATTGTCTGATTCAACTACTACTTTATATGAATTCAAATCCTTAATTTTTGCAGGAAACGCATGCAGCTTACCTGTCTTACCATCCCACTTTGAACCATGCCAGTCGCACGTCACGATAGAACCTTCCATCTTTCCTTCAGCAAGACTTGCCCCTGCATGAGTGCATGTATCATCCATAGCATAATAGCTTCCTTCTATGTTCATTACAAGTATCTCTTTTCCATCTGCAGTGACCTTTTTCATCTTACCTATTGGAATTTCAGAGGTTTTAGCAACTATTATTTTTCCCATGAGATCTTTTCGATTTACTTGTCTTAATAGTTTTAGATACTATGCAAATTTCACAGTGTTTTCTAGCTTCCCAAGTCCTTCAATTTCCATTTCTATCCTATCGCCATTCTTCAAGTAAACTGCATCTGGCCTGTTTAGCATGACTCCTGCAGGAGTTCCTGTTGAAATTATATCTCCTTTTTCTAGAGTCATAACCTGACTTAGCATGGAAACTATTGTGGGTATTTTTAGGAACATGTTAGATGTTGAAGAATCCTGCCTAACTATACCATTTACTTTAGTTATCATCTTTAGGTTTTGAGGATCTGATATCTCATCTGCAGTTGTAATCCAAGGACCACAAGGAGCAAAAGTATCAAATCCCTTTGCACGTGTAAATTGCTTATCTTTAGCTTGTACATCCCTAGCTGAAGTGTCATTTAGAATCATATATCCAAAAATTACATTTTTTGCTTCTTGTTCTGTTATGTTTTTACAATCTTTTCCAATGATCAACGCAAGCTCTATTTCATAGTCTAACTTGGATACAAAGGAAGGACAAATTATGTCTGACGCTGCTCCATTTAGAGTAGTTTTTGGTTTTATTATTATGGCAGGTTCATCTGGAGGGATCAAATTTTGTTCCCTTGCATGATCTTTGTAATTAAATGCAAGACAAATTATTTTGGAAGGATTCGGAATTGGCGCAAGGATTTGAAAATCAGAAATTTTCTGTGTATATTTTAGATTTGACATCCTTGGTTTTATCTCGTCATACCAACCATCAAAAAGAAAATCCTTGATGTGTTGAGGTATAGGAATGCCTGTTTGATGAGTGATATCCTCTTTTGTAGTTACATTATCTCCATTAACAAAACCATATGTTTCCATGTCATGTCCTAACAATCTTGCAATTTTCATTTTTCTTCACTTATGAGTATAGATTGCTTGAATCGCAGAATCTTTTCTGCAATACCCAAATCTAACAAACTGAATTTCCGCACCCTCATTTAATTCTAAGTAGTATTTTTCTGTGAAAGCTTGAATTGTCTCAAGACTATCCTCATTAAATTTTTCATTAACAAAAAGTGTCTTTGGTATTAGAATATTTATCTTTGTAGAGCTTTTTTGTGTAATCCATTGAATTTTAGGTAATTCTGCTTTAAAATCATCACCAGAATATTCTGCTTCAATGTCTGATCCTATTTTTGTTATTTTTACATTATACAATTCAATTAGTCTTAGTTGATTTCCAACTTTGAGATCTTTTACGTCATTGCCAGAAACATAAAAGACACCATCGACTTCAACTTTTCTTTTACCGATATCTTTTTGCGGATGATTTTTAAGTTCAACATATGTTACTTTGTTATTTTTCACAATTAGTTTTATAGGTTCTGTAACCATAAACAATCTGATGCTAATTGCATCAATTATTTTCCTGTTAAATGATTCTAGAGAATCAAATGGAGCAAGTGTATCAGATTTTGTAAAACTTAGTGAAAGAACAAACTTTCTTATTGCTTCAGGCACAATTCCACGCCTACGCATAGCTTCAAGAGTTGGAAGCCTTGGGTCATCGTAACCAGATACTCGTCCTTCTTCAACCAGAGGCTTTAGTATCCTCTTTGAGACAGGCATCCCTTCAAACTCTAATCTAGAAAATTCTAGCATCTTTGGCTTTCTCATCTGCAGTCTATCTAAAATGGCATAGTACAGCTCATTTCGAAGCTCATATTCTTTTGTTCTAAAGGCGTGTGTTACCCCATCAATGCTGTCTTCAATTGCTACTGCAAAATCATAGTTTGGCCACACTCTGTATTTGTTCATAAGCAACGGATGATTTCCCTCAATTATTCTAAATAATACAGGATCGCGCATTACTGTATTTTCTGACGTCATATTTCCGCGAAATCTGACTATTGCATCACCAGGATTGTATTTTTCAAACATACCATGCCATCTTTTGATGTTTTGATCAAGATCACCTGAACGACATTTACATGATTTCATCTCTCTTCTGTTTTTGCTTATTGTTTCTTGATTACAGGTGCAAACATAGGCATGATTTGATTCAATCATCTGCATTCCTTTTTTGTAAATTAATTCAATATCATCTGATGTATTTTTTACACGATCATATTTTACTCCAAGCCAGTCAAGCCCAACTTTGATTGCAGCATAATATTCCAATCTTTCATTTTCAGGATTTGTGTCATCAAATCTAAGAATCAACTTTCCATTGTACATCTTTGCATATTCCTCATCAATTATTGCAGCCTTTGCATGACCAATATGCGGATATCCATTTGGTTCTGGTGGAAACCTTGTTACAACTTTTCCGTTTTCTGCTCCTTCTAGTGAAGGGAGACCAATTCTTTCTTGTTTTGGTTTTATAACAAGTAGTTCTGGAAAATTACTTTCTAGCTCTGATTTTTGTTCTGCTACCGATAGTCTGTTTATCTCCGTCACAACTTCGGATATAATAGGAATGATTTCCTTTATTTTGCTTCTAAGATCTGACCTTAAACCAAGTATTTTTGATATCACCATATCATTACGGGTTTTTCCCTCATGTTCGGAAGCATTCTGTAGGGCGATTCCACGTATCGTCTTTCTTAGATCATCATCCAATTACAAGTTCCTCTCTACTACAAATTCTAAAAGTGATATGAGTTCTTTTTTTGCTGTTCCATCATATGACATCAATGATTTTTTGGCCGCATTGGAATATTGCATAGCTTTCTTTCTAACAATGCTTTCTATTCCCATAGAATTAATTGTCTTGATTACTGATTCGATTTCCTTTTTTGAAATAGAAGAATTTCCAAAGGCGTCTAAAATTTTTTCTTTCTTATGACCCCTAGCTTTATTTATAGCAAGAAGAATTGGAAGAGATTTTTTTCCTTCACGTATGTCATTACCAACAGGCTTCTTTGTAATTTTTGAATCACCAATAATACCTATCAGATCGTCTACGATCTGAAATGCTATTCCCAAGTTTCTTCCAAATGAAGAAAGATTTACAATATCTTTTCTTTTTGTATTGGCACAAATTGCACCCATTGCACATGAAACTTCAAAGAGTGCAGATGTTTTTTTTTCTATCATTCTGATATATTGATTCTCACTAGGAATTTTTTGTGACTGTGCCATCATTATATCGAGTATTTGACCTTCACATACATCGACACATGCTTGTGCCAGTTTGCTTACTAATGCAAGACTGACTTCTTTTGGCATTTTAGATTCGGAAGAAATTATTTCAAAAGCCTTTGAAAATAAGACATCTCCAGCTAGAATACCTACAGGAATGCCAAATTTCATGTGTACTGTAGGCACACCATGACGCAGATCATCATTATCCATTATGTCATCATGAACCAGAGTAAAATTGTGTATCATCTCAACTGCTGCAGCTGCAGGTAATGCTTGTTTTGCCGTACCGCCTAAAATTTCACAACTCTTTATCACCATGTATGGTCTAAGTCTTTTTCCACCATGTGCTATTAGATGTGAAGCAGCATCGTAAAGATGTGCTGGATTGCCATAAAGTCTTGAAAGCAAAAAAGAGTTAACTGTCTTTGCTGTTTTTGCAATTGAATTTAACGACATTATCTTTTCAACTCCCAATTTTTATCGGGAAAATGATATTGTAATGACTTCTCAAGGATCTGTTTAATATCATCTTTAATCCATGCATTTAAAATCGACCGGTACTCTGGCAAGATATTTGTTTCTGATTCTGGTAAAAAATACAAAGCCAATATCATCCATGGACAATAAATACAGGGATTTTTTTCAATGTCCTCTAGAAGTTCATCAAATGAAATCCACTTTATTGTATCAATTTCTTCTTTGACTAATTTTATTTTCATGGGTTCTTTTACTACTCCAATTAAAGTTCCACAAATTTCATTTTCTGAACCGATGTTCTTGTATGGCACATGGTATTCAAATTTAAATAAATAATCTAATTTACACGAAACTCCAATCTCTTCTGGCAATCTCCTTTCTGCAGAAGAGACATAGGTTTCTGATTGCCTTGGATGGCTGGCCACTGTTCCATCCCAGTCTCCTGGCCATAACATCTTACTTTGGCTACGACGTGTAAGAAGTAGCTTGCCGTCTTTATTAAACAAGAGAATAGTAAAAGCCCTATGTAGCTTACCGTTTGGTAGGTGACATTTGATTTTTTCTTCAGTTCCTATGGGTGTGTCATTCTTATCTACAAGAATCAGGTATTCAGTATCCAAATCATTCATTTCCTAAACAAAGTTCCCTCAAACTTTCCATTTCTAATTGCGTTTACTATTCTATTTGGCTTGTTGCCATTTACCAAAAACACATTTGTTCCACTTTTTGATATAGATATGGCTTCTTTGATTTTACGAGTCATCCCACCTGTGATATCCATCTTTACTTCCGATATTGTTGTTTTTTTTCCCTTTATTTCATACAACAGTTTTTTTGTTTTCATATCTGAATAGATACCATCAACATTCAATACAAAAATTACAAGTCTGGGTTTTAGAATTTTAGATAGTATTCCCATGATTCTATCTCCTGATAAAATATAGAATTTGTTTTTACTATGCCACATCACATCTCCAAAGGATATTGGTACGAGTCCAGCTTTTGCAATCTTTGCAATCTCTCTAACTTTTTTGAGATCAGCTTTATTGCTAAACATAAAGTTAGTTGGAGGTAAACAATATGGATTTAAACTATGTTTTAGAAAAGAGTCCAAAATAATTTTGTTTAATTCAACCATGGAATTTTTTACAACAGAAACGCCTTTTCTGTTGTATTTAGCTGGTTCAGTATGCATATTGTATCTCACAGACCAGTAATGACCAAAAGATCCCCCTCCATGCACTACAACAATTGGTTCTTTTATTTTCTTTAATTGAGACACGATTTTATTTATGGCAAAGAGATTTGGGGTAAGAGGTTTTTGCTTATTTGTGATTATGGAACCTCCAAGCTTTATCAAAATCATATTTTTCTACAGTAAACTAGTCGGTTTAAAAAGTATCTAATAGCCCCCTATAGTCAATTTTGGAAGAAAACACATCATCATGATTTTTTAAATTAGTGAGTGTTTGTTCAATGTTAGATTTGTCTACAAGTGCAATTATACACCCCCCTCCTCCAGCTCCAGTTATTTTTGCCCCAAAAGACGTTTTCTTAGCTTCTTTTAAAAGAAGATCTAGTCTGTCAGTAGAGACACCAATCTGTTCCAAAAGAATCTGATTCTTAGACATAAGTGAACCAATAGTCGATAAATCATTTTTTTCTAATGCCAAAAGTGCATTTTGAATAAGTTCTGACTCTTGACTGTACAGTGACGTAAATAATTCCTTATTGTTATCCTTAAACTTCTTTACTTTTTCAACAACTTCGCTTGTATGATGTGATTGTTTAGAATTTGCAATTACAAGATTAAAATCTACTTTAGAATTAATTTTTTTAAAACCATTTTTGATATCATATTCGGCCAATCCGCCAAAAGTACAAACGGTGCAATCAGCGCCAGATGTGTTTTTGAAAATTGTACGCTCTGCTTCGATTGCTAATTTTAAAATATCTTCTTTTGGAAGTTTTTCAAATAATCCAGTTATTGATGCAGCAGCTGCTACACAAGAAGCAGAAGATGATCCAAGACCTATGCCTGATGGTATATCTGATTCTATATTGATTTCAATACCGCCATTTTTCTTGAATTTCTTTAGAGTACGAGTGGCCAAGTATACAAATGGTTTCATTAGATTAATGGAATTGTTTGAAGATGAATCCACATCTACTTCTACGTTGCCAAGATCTGACTTTATCTTGATTTTTCTCTCATCGATTACTTGAGACGTGACTTTGATCCTCTTATCTATGGAACAAAGTATGGCCTTGGCACCGTAAACCATAAAATGTTCCCCAAACAAAATGACTTTGCCTGGAGCAGAAGCGATTGATTTCATGAGAATATAATCGATGCATACCCCACCACAGAACTCTTGTCTCCCACCACATCTCCACTTGTGGCATATTTCAGTAAAGTTCCTTTTGAAGCTCCAAGTTCTTTGCAAGCTATCATGGTGGATGCAATCGCTCCATATCCACATGCACTGACTTGATTTTCTTGTAACACGTTATAGAATTTGTCTACGTCTAAATCAAGAATGGGATCTATCAACAACTTATCTTGTTTGTGTGCATAGGTATTTTCTTCATAATGTGTAAAATCCGATGAACCTATGATGATAGTCTTCTTGGTTTTTGCAATCTTTGCTATTGCCTTGCCAATCTCTTTGGCAGCTTTATACTCTTGGTTTATCAAAATTATAGGTAAAATTTTGAATTTATGCGAATAAATCTCTTGTAACATAGGAACTTGCACTTCTAAACTATGGTCTTTTGTATGTGAAAAAAAATCTAATTCTACTATTGTAGAAATTTCATGCAACTTTGTAGCAGATTCTGTATCGACTTCAACATTTCCAAGAGGTGTTTGCCACTGTCCTTCTTTCATTGCAGCAACATTGCAACCAATGCCCCAATGATTTGGACCTATAATTATGACAAGATCTGGTTTTTGTGATGAGATATGATAAAAGGAATTAGTTGCGATAGGTCCCGAGTACATGTATCCCGCGTGTGGACAAATCACTCCAAGAATACATTCCTTATTTTCTACAGGCGGAGTTTTTCCTGGTCCAAAAGGATGCAAGAAACAATCATGTATTGCAGATTTCAACGCATGTGTTTCTTTTGGATAGAACATGCCAGCAACAGCCGGTGTTCTTATCTGCATTATTCTATTGCCTCTTAGATCTCTCAAAACGAGGTGTTCTTATTGGGTCTTCTTCTATTTCTTCTTCAACTATCTTAGTCTCGAAATCATCAATTTCATACTTCATTGACTCGCCAACTTTTAGCTGGCCTTTTTGTATTAATACTTCTCTTGCCAAAAGCCAGTATGTGGTTGCTAAAGATTTTCTTCCTCTGTTATTGGCTGGTATTATTAAATCAAGTTTGGAAGTCACATTATCTGTGTTTGCTAAACCAATAACCGGAATTCCTGCGTTGGTAGCTTCTAGAACTGCCTGCGCATCAGTTTGTGGATCTGAAACTAACACAAGCTGTGGTTCTATATAATATGGCAAAAGTGGGTTTGTAAGAGTGCCTGGCATGAATCTTCCAAGCATTACTGTTGCTCCAGTTATTTCACAGAATTTTTCTATTGGAGTGTTTGCATATTCTCTGCCAGAACATACTATCACTTTAGAAATCTCAGCTCTGTTTATGAACTTAGCAGCAGTCTGAATTCTTGACAAGGTCTTTTTGATATCAATAATGTAAAGTCCCTCTGGAGTTGCCTTTGTAATAAAAGGAGTCATGAACTTAGTCTTAACTGGTGTTCCTACTCTTATTCCTGTGGATAAGATGGTTTTCTCAATATTTTCAAGATCTCCTAATTCGCTCATATTGTGTTTTTAAATTTGTGCCATCCCACGTATTAAATCATACTCTGAAAGACGAATTAATTCGTTGAGCTTGGCTATTCTTTCTCCGCCCACCACACCTACCTTTAGCATTTTTGATTTTGTAGCAATGCCAATATGTGATATGTGTGAATCTATAGATTCGCTTGATCTATGTGATGTGATTAGTTTGATATTGTTTTTCTGAGCTTCTGAAGCGAACTCCAAAGCATCATACAGGCTTCCTGCTTGGTTTACTTTTAAAATTGCAGCATTACACGATTTCATTTTTATAGCTTTTTTTAGAATTGCTGTGTTTGTTACTAATAAGTCGTCACCTGTTATCAAGATTTTGGGAAACCTAGAAGTCAAAACCGACATTTCTTCAAATCCTTCTTCATGTACAGCATCCTCAACATAAACAAGCCTATATTTTTTTATAATTTCTGAAACAAATTCTAATTGTTTTTCTGGAGTGTTTTCAAAACCTTCTCGGTCATAAACATACTTTTTCTTCTTTTCATTCCATTGTACAGATGATGCAAAATCTATACCAAGAGAAACCTCTTTGCCTAATGTGAATCCAAGATTTTCACAGGCTTTTGCTGAAAATTCTAATGCCTTTTGATTGTCTATTTTAGGTGCCCAGCCTCCTTCATCTCCACGGCCATTTGTAAAATCAGGTTCATGTTTTTCAAGTACTTTTTGCAACTCTTTGTGTACTGCAAGGTTTATTTTTATTGCATCAAAAATTGTCTTTGCACTTATTGCACAAACCAAAATTTCTTGTATGTCAGGAGTACCTTGACCTGCATGAGCACCACCACCTAAAATATTTCCAAGCGGAAAAGGAAATCTAAAATCATCATCTTTTGAAATCAATTTAAAAAGTGGAACACCTAATGATTTAGAAGCTGAATCAACAGATGCTATTGTAAGGGCAAAAGCTACTGCTCCACCTATTTTTGAATAATTAGGAGTAGGATCAATCTCTCGTATGGTGTCATGTATTGATTTTAAATTTGAAGAGTCTAGTCCGACTATTTTTTTTAAATTTGCATTAAAGATTTGGAGACTTTTTTCTGGCGAGTTGTCAGTGAAACTTTGTGCTTCGTGTTTTCCAACACTTGCCCCAGAAGGAGCGCAAACTCTACCAAGATAAGAATTGTCAGAAATAACATCAATTTCTATTGTTTTACCCCCCCTGCTATTGTAGAGCAGCCTTCCTTTTACGGAAGTGATCTTTGGCATCCTACTCTAACTCAGATTGTACTTCTTGTTGTCTTCTTCTTATCGATTCGTAGAATGGAATTACCTGATGAATAGTCTCAACAGATGTCAACATCATAGTTCTGCAACAATATCTTGTGATTCCTAAAGAATCAAGAACTTTTGCAGAATCCTCTCCGCTTTTTATTCTATTTTGATAGTCTTTGAACTTGTCAGCAATTAAATTTCCACAAGTAAAACATCTGACAGGGATCAGCATATTTTGAAAAAGTAATCAAGGCTTATAAAAACCATACATGGGTATTTGCATAATGCGGGAGTCGCCCAGCCTGGCCAAAGGCGCTAGCTTGAGGGGCTAGTATCTTAGGATTTCGAGGGTTCAAATCCCTTCTCCCGCACCACTTTATCTAGTTACATAAAAGAAATTCAGATTTGACCTAATTGATAAAAACAGTAGATATCAGAGCTTAACATAAAAAAAGAAAACCATGTCTTGTGAAAATTATTCTTATAACAATAATGTTAGCTGTGATACTAGTATTTCCTAATGTTCATACCTCAGATTCTGCCCTTGGTAAGCTTATCGTCATAGTAAAAGCAGAAAAAACTCCTCTTTCTGTAAGAGATCTTCCAGTTATTGTTGGAACGGTTACTAATGAAGCTAGTAAACCCATTAGCAATGTCAAAGTAAAAATAACATTTGCCAAAGAGGTGATAACAACAAGCACCGATTCTAACGGCAATTTTAGATATGGATCCACAAAACCTTCCTCGTCTGGTAATTATATGATAAATATAGTTGCAACAAAGGATGGCTATGGCACTGGATTTGGTAGTTCTAGCTATTTTGTAAATACTGAATCAAATATTACTTACAGCAAAGCACTAAGGGGGCGCCTTTAGTTACTGAAAATTATACTGTGTATATTGGTAA